>ONJE01000303.1 GCA_900318045.1 uncultured Eubacteriales bacterium | reverse complement strand
AGGTGGTGGACGGCTTCTCGATGGCAGACGCGCCTGCCCGCCTGAACGTCGAATTGGCCGAATGGGTCAAGGGTGCGTTCGCGGACAATGGCCTGGAATGCGCGGTGCTGGGCTGCTATTTGCAATTGGCCACCACCGACGCGGAGGCGCTGGCCCGCACCCAGGCGATCTACCGCGCCCATTTGCGCTTTGCCCGCATGATGGGGGCCGGGGTGGTGGGCACCGAGACGCCTTTGGCCCAGGGGGATCAGCTGGATATCAACGATCCCGAGGCGCTGGCGCTGTTCCTGCGCTGCGTGGAGCCGCTGGTGCGCTGTGCGGAGGAGGAAGGCGCGATCCTGGCCATCGAGCCGGTGGCCTGCCACATCGTCAATACGCCCCAGCGCATGGAGCAGGTGCTGGATGCGCTGAAATCGGACCACGTGCGGGTGATCCTGGACGCCGTGAACCTGCTGACCCGGGACAACCATGCCGACGCCCAGGCCATCGTGGACGAGGCCATTCGCCGCTTCGGCGACCGGGTGAGCGTGCTGCACATGAAGGATTATACCGTCGATCCCGACGCTTATATGACGAAGGCCTGCGCCTGTGGCACGGGCCTGATGGGGTATGAACGGCTGTTGGAATTTGCGGGGGAGAAGCAGCTGCCGATGACGCTGGAGAACACCACCCCGGCAAACGCCGAGGCGGCGCGGCTGTTTCTTGAAAGAACGGCAGGTGGTCTGAAATGAAGCATGTGATCGCGTTGGATGGCAGCGGGGATTTCACGTCCCTTCAGGCTGGGGTGGACGCCGCAGCGCCGGGGGATGAGATCCTGCTGCGGCCCGGGGTCTACCGGGAGCGGGTGGTGGTTCACCGGGACGGCCTGCGCATCGTGGGCGATGATGGCGCAGTGGTCACCGGCTCGGGCTGCGCGAAGGATACCTACCCCGACGGCCGCGAGAAGGGCACGTTCCTGTCCGCCACGCTGCTCGTGCTGGGCGATGACGTCACCGTGGAAAACCTGACCGTGCGCAACGACGCCGGGGACGGCCGTAAGGTGGGCCAGGCCGTGGCGGTCTACGCTGCGGGGGATCGGGGCCTGTGGAAGCACTGCCGCCTGATTGCCCATCAGGATACCCTGTTCTGCGGGCCGGTGATGCCCAAGGTCCTGAACGAGATCGCTCCGCGGACGATGGATACCGTGATGTGCGTGGATTCAGTGGGGGACTGCCCGCCCACCCGGGAGCGCCAATGCTTTGTGAACTGCACCATCCAGGGAGATGTGGACTTCATATTCGGTCCCTATCGTTGCTGGTTTGAGGGCTGTACCCTGGTCATGAACCCTGCGGGCGGCTGGTATACCGCGGCGAACACCCCCGAGGAACAGCCCTGGGGGCTGGTGTTCCGCGATTGCCGCCTGACGGGCGCATGCGACGCCGGCGCGGGCAGCCTGGGACGCCCCTGGCGCTCCTGGGCCCGCACACTGTTCCTGGCCTGCGATATGGACGAGCACGTCAATCCCACCGGCTTCGAGGACTGGCGGAACTGGGACGGGGTGCGCCCCGTCACCCGGCGCTGTGGCGAGTGGGGCACCACCGGCGCGCGCGCCGACCTGTCCACCCGCCACCCGGGCCAGGCGATCCTGACCGATGCCGAGGCCGCTCTGGTGACCCCCGAGGCGGTGCTGGACGGGTGGACGCCGGTTTGATGCAAAACAAATGAAAAGAAAAGTTCGCAGGTACTCACATAGGCAAAACAAAAAAGCGCGGCTGCGAACTTTTCTTGTTTGGACAAATCGCCGGGCTTCGGTGTATGCGGAAAGTAATGGACTTATGGGCAGCTAAGGGGGACGGTTTAAAGGACGGGAATGGTCAGTGCGAGGAGCGATAAGCCTAAATCGTTGGCACAACAGGCTGACTAAGGCGAAAACAGGCACACCAAACAAACCCTCCTTTCGGACGGCATCATAGAACCTTCCTACAGATCCGGTCTTCCCCTGGGGAGCTGTATGAATTTAGCTCCACAAGATGGGCAACAGGAGAAATCCTTCTGAAACAGTACCTTGAGGATGGTCATCTTGGTGGCACCGGTCAAAGGAGACGGAGTATATTCCTTCAGCTTTCTTTGGCGATGTATGCTGGAAAGGCACTTCCCATGTTTTCCTGAGCATCATTGCCGGAATCCAGACGGATTAACAGCTGCTGATTGGTCATTCTGTGAGCCAGTTTCAGGGTTTCGCGCAAGAATTGTGGAGTACCCGACTGGCAGTGCTGCTTGCCCTCGCGCAACTCGACGTTCACCATAAAGCCTTCGATACCAAGGTAGGCGACAATAGGTGCATATCCATCGTGCCCCTTGTAGGTCCGGCTGACGCCTTCCTTGTGGGATTTCGAATTATCCAGTGGCGTAACGTCGATGTCCAATGGTATCAGCCCTTTGGATATAGCACTCGGAAGGACGCCATGGGTGAGGAGAAGCTTCGCATTGGCATCCAAAAGCTGCTTGCGCAGTGTAACGTCATAACCCTTGTGCCGTATGCTCTTTGGCGGACTGGCAGTGAATACTTCTCACGGATTCAGGTATCTCTTTATAAGAGATATGGACAGCCGGATAGAGGTGTGGTAAAATGAAGGAAATGAAGCCTGATGGAGGGCTTTCACTTTCACACCATTTACAGAACGGAGGATGCTGCCGTTGTGAAAAAACTGTTCGGTTTTATGATTTGTCTGCTATTACTATGCTCGACGACGATAGCCGAAGGAGATGAGAATATGGCGAAGCTTTTGTACCAGGGTCATGGAAGCCTGCGCATTACTACAGTTGAGGGAAAGGTTATCTATCTAGATCCGTATGCCGGTGAGGGGTATGATCTCCCTGCCGACTTGATCCTGGTGTCCCATGGACATTCTGACCACACCGCTATAGACCTCATCAAGAAACGTGTGGATGATTGCAGGATCATTCAATACACGGATGCGTTGGTAAACGGCGAATACAAGACCTTTGATCTGGGCTATGCGACAGTGGAGGCAGTCCAGGCAGGGAACAATAAGAACCATGATATCAATGTCTGCGTGGGCTGGCTGATAACGCTGTCTGACGGAATAACCATCTATGCGACCGGAGACACCTCCACAACCGATCAGATGAGGGAGCTCGGCGAGCAGAATATTGACTACGCTTTCTTCTGCTGCGACGGCAAATACAACATGGATATCGAGGAAGCCAGCGCGTGCGCTGCCCTTGTCAATGCGCGCCACAGCATCCCTTATCATATGGTGCCAGGCAAGCTGTTTGACAGAAAACGAGCCGAGCAATTCACGGGTCCCGGCAAGCTGATCGTCGAAGCAGGCGAAGAGATCGTCTTCACGCAAAACTGACTGGACGCGATAAAGAAGGAGGAACGGGATTATGAAGGAAACTATAAAAATCAACGACTGGGCAAACCATATCGTGAGCGCCATCCCAAAGGGCGTGCTGCTCAATACCGACGGGGAGAAGTTCAACGCCATGGT
>ONJE01000151.1 GCA_900318045.1 uncultured Eubacteriales bacterium | reverse complement strand
TCCGATAAAAAACGGTGGCAATTCCCGCGAAGCTGTGCTATAATTGGCAGGAAGCGACAATCAGAATATCGGAGTTGAGAGCTGAGAAAAGGGTGAAATCATGACGGATTTCCATTATTCAGCGGACATATGCCTCCCGCTGACTATCTCTGTACTCTAAACGCTTCACTCTGAACTCTATTCTGCGCCCCGGGGCGCAACGACTGTCAGGAGGAATCATATGAGCGGCATCATCACCATAAGCAGGGATTACGGCGCGGGCGGACATTCCATCGCCATGCGCGTGGCGGCACAGCTGGGCATCGAGCTCTACGATCGGGACATTATCCGCAACACCGTAAAGGACAGCGGGTTGGACACCAGCGTCATCGAACACGAGGAGGAGGAGATCTCCAGGCTGAACGCCTTCGTGCGCGCGATCACCCCCGCGGCCTATGTGGACCGGCGAGAGACCATCCACGAGATCGAGCGCAAGGTCATACTGATGCTGGTCGCAAAGGGTCCCTGCATCATCCTGGGGCGCTGCGCTGACGCCATACTGGATCAGGCCGGCGTGGATTGCCTGAATGTGTTCATCTATGCCGACGACCTGCACCGGGCCACCCGCGTTGGCGACCTCATCGGCAGCAAGAACCCCTCGGATATACAGAAGGCTATGAAGAAGACCGACGCCGCCCGCCGCAGCTACTACCAGCAATTCGCGGGCCGTCACTGGGGGGATTACCACAACTACAACCTGATGCTGGACAGCGGCCTGTTGGGGTATGATGTCTGCGTGAAGATGATCTGTGATGCCGCGAGAGCATTAAAATAGCGCTTTACAGATCTGTAAATTGATGTTATAATCACTTCAACCCTATGGGTACATATGATACTGGAGGATTGGTTACATGAAGAAGTTTGTCGTACTGCTGATGGCGCTGTGCCTTATGAGCACCTGCGTGCTGGCCCATGCGGACGTGGTCAACTGGGCGGATGTCGAGCCTCACCTGGAGGAGCTCGGCCTCGAGGGCGAGTTCTATACCCTCAGAGCCGTCAATGTGACGCTGTGGGTGCCCAACGACCTGGAGCCCATCGAAGAGCTGCCCGAGGACATGGTGGAGAAGGGCATGACCGCTTCCTTTTTGAATTCGGACCAGACCAAGGCGATCAACGTCGTTTACACTGATATCGGTGGCATGAGCCTGGAGGATTATGCCAAAGCGCTGCCCGATACCGGCGCTGAGAACATCGCGATGGACACCATCAACGGCCTCGACGCGGTCGAGTACAGCCTGCCTTCGAACCAGACCATGAACATCGCTTTCGTGTCTGACACGGGCTACCTGCTGGAGTTCACCATGTATCCGTTCTCCACGGAGGATCAGAGCGGCAATGTCGTGTGGGCCACCGTCATTGCTTCCATCCAGCCTTCGGCTTAAGAAACCATACCGTTACACACGAAAGGACCGGGCGTGCGCCCGGTCCTTTCGTGTGTAAAAATTTACGTTTACTAACCTGTCGCTGCTTGCAAAGGCGGAGATGATGGCATATAATCCGCATATATAATGGCGGCGCCGCGCCGCAACACTGTCTATTGTAATACTAATCTCAACCTAAACCTATACAATCCTGCGGCGTCTTTTCCGCCATACCGGCGTTGAAGTCCCTTGACTTGCCGTCAGCAAGCCTGCGGGCCTTCGCCTTGGTATGACGAAAAAACCGCTCGCATGCTTGTATACATTTAGATTGAGATTAGTATAAAACATACGATCAACAGAGGATGAAGGAGTGACCCGCATGAAGGATGTCGCAAACCGCTTTGCCGCAAAGGTGTTCAATTTGACCACCATGCGCCAGCGGCTGCCGAAGGACACCTACAGGGAGATGCTGCACTGCATTGCCGATGGCAAGCGCCTGGACATTGCGGTGGCGAACATCGTTGCCAACGCCATGAAGGATTGGGCCATCGAGCAGGGGGCGACCCACTTTACCCACTGGTTCCAGCCGATGACAGGCATCACTGCCGAAAAGCATGACAGCTTCATCTCGCCGGACGGCTCCGGTGGAGTGTCCACTCCCAGCGGAGCGATCATGGAGTTCTCCGGCAAGGAGCTGGTGCGGGGCGAGTCCGACGCCTCGTCGTTCCCCTCCGGCGGCCTGCGCTCCACCTTCGAGGCCCGGGGCTACACCGCCTGGGACCCGACCTCCTTCGCCTTCATCAAGGACACCGTGCTGTACATTCCCACCGCCTTTTGCAGCTTTGGCGGCGAGGCGTTGGACATGAAGACGCCCCTGCTGCGCAGCATGGAGGCCATCAACCGCCAGATCAGCCGGGTGCTGAAGCTGTTCGGCCACGAAAACGTGACGCCCATTACCACCGTTGGCGCGGAGCAGGAATACTTCCTGGTGGATCAGGAGATGGTCAACGCCCGGGAGGATCTGATGCTCACCGGACGCACGCTGCTGGGCGCAAAGCCCCCCAAGGGCCAGGAGCTGGACGACCACTACTTCGGCGTCATCAAGCCCCGTGTGCAGGCCTTCATGCAGGAGCTGAACGACGAGCTGTGGCAGCTGGGGATCCTGGCCAAGACCGAGCACAACGAGGTCGCACCGGCCCAGCACGAGCTGGCCCCTGTATTCACCACCACCAATATCTCCGTGGATCACAACCAACTGACCATGGAGCTGATGCGCAAGGTGGCTCATCGCCACGGCATGGTTTGCCTGCTGCACGAAAAGCCCTTCAACTGCGTCAATGGCTCCGGCAAGCACAACAACTGGTCCATATCCACAAGTGAAGGGGTAAATCTGCTGGACCCCGGCGCCACCCCCTTTGAAAACGCACAATTCCTGTTGTTCCTGTGCGCGGTAATCCAGGCCGTGGACGACTACCAGGACTTGCTGCGCATATCGGTGGCAACGGCGGGGAACGACCACCGTCTGGGGGCCAACGAGGCTCCGCCCGCAGTGATTTCCATGTTTGTGGGGGACGAGTTGACCGAGGTTCTTGAAGCCATTGAGCACGACGCGCCCTACGGCGGCCATGACAAGGAGCAGCTGAAGATCGGCGTGGACGTGCTGCCCCGCATCCCCAAGGATTCCACCGACCGCAACCGCACGTCGCCATTCGCCTTCACCGGCAACAAATTCGAGTTCCGCAGCCCCGGGGCCAGCCAGTCCATCGCCAAGCCCAACATCGTCATCAACACCGCCGTGGCAGAGAGCCTGCGGCAGTTCGCCGACGTGCTGGAGGGCGCCGGGGATTTCACCCAGGCCCTCCACGACCTGATCCGGGACACCGTCAGGGCCCACAAGCGTATACTGTTCAATGGCAACGGCTACGACAACCACTGGCCTGAAGAGGCCCAGCGCCGGGGCTTGATGAACCTGCGCACCACGCCTGAGGCCCTTTCCCACCTGCTGGACGAAAAAAACGTGGTCCTGTTCGAGCACCACGGCGTGTTCAGCGCCGCCGAGCTGCGCTCCCGCTATGAGATCCTCCTGCAAAACTATGTGAACGTGATTCACATCGAGGCAGAGACCATGATGGACATGGTCAGCAGGAATATACTGCCTGCGGTGTCTGCTTTCTCGGCGAAGCTGTGTGAAAACGCGCGGATCAAGGCCGAGGTGGCCGGGGTGGCCTGCGGCTACGAAAAGGCCCGTTGCCGGGAGATTTCCCGCCACACCGACGAGATTTATGCCATCTATAGTACACTGGGCGAGGCCATGCACCATGCCGACGCCGCCGAGGATACCCTGGAGCGCGCCATGCGCTACAAGGACGACGTGGTTGGCGCCATGAATGCCCTGCGCCAGGCCTGCGACGCCTGCGAGGCCATGATTCCCAACGACCAGTGGCCTTATCCCAGCTATACGGACATTCTGTTCAGCGTGAAATAGCCCGATCTTGAGGAGGTAACGAACGTGAGCCTGTTGGGTAACATACTGTGGCTGGTATTCGGGGGGCTGCTCAGCGGCCTGAGCTGGATCCTCGCCGGGGCGCTGTGGTGCGTGACCATCGTCGGCATACCCATCGGTATGCAGTGCTTCAAGCTGGCCTCGCTGTCCTTTACCCCATTCGGTCGGGAGGTCATCTATGAGGGCGGCGCATTTTCATTCATCGTCAACGTGCTGTGGTTCCTCCTGTCCGGGCTGCTGCTGGCGCTGGAGAACTTTTTGCTGGGGTGCCTGCTGTGCGTGACCATCGTCGGCATTCCCTTCGGCAAGCAATTCTTCAAGATCGCCAAGCTGGCCCTCGCGCCGTTTGGCGCGGTGGTGGTGTGATATGGAGAAGCTGATCGTCATCGCGGGCACCAACGCCTCCGGCAAGAGCGGGCTGGGCGTCGAACTGGCTCTGCGCTATGGCGGGGAGATCGTTTCCGCCGATTCCCGTCAGGTGTTCCGTGGACTGGACCTGGGCAGCGGCAAGATCGCGCCGGAGGAGATGAAGGGCGTGCCCCACCACCTGATCGACGTGTGCGACCCAGGAGACTTCTTCTCGATGCACGACTTCCAGCGCCTGGCCTACGGCGCAATCGACGGCATCATCGCCCGGGGCAGGTTGCCCTTCCTGGTGGGGGGCACAGGGCTATACGTGGCCTGCGTGACCGAGGGATACGTGATGAGCGACAATCCGCCGGACCTTGAATACCGGGCATACCTCGAGACATTTGAGACACCCGAGCTTTTCAAGATGCTGGTGAAGGCCGTACCTGACACAGATGTGGAACCAAAGAACCGCAACCGGGTGATGCGGCTTTTGGAAAAGCTGCATGCCGGTGACGACCACGTGCCCCACAGCCAGCCCCGCTACGAGTGCCTGAAGCTGGGTGTGACCTGGGACCGGGAAACGCTGAAAAAACGCATCGACGAGCGTCTGCAACGGCGGTTGGACGCGGGCATGATCGACGAGGTCAGGGGCCTGATCGATCGGGGCGTCAGCGTCGGATTCCTGAAAAAGCTGGGCCTGGAATACCGCTACATCACCCAGTACCTGATCGGCGAGATCCCCAGCGAGGCAGAGATGGTTGAGCTGTTGGCCACCGCCATCAAGCAGTTCGCAAAGCGCCAGATGACCTGGTTCAGAAGGGATAAGGGGATCACCTGGCTGGATATGACCGGCAACCCCGTGGCGCAGGCCTGTGAAGCGATAGATGGTTTTCTGGGTGAGAAGTTCTGATTTGACGAGCTGTTGGTGGAAACGCTAAGAGTAGTGTAAAGGGAACAGGGAACAGGGAAAGCCGCGCACGAAACGTTACAAACAAGACAAAGGATACGTTTCCGCGGAGTAGTGTAAATCCATTGAGCCCCCGCCTACTGGCGGGGGCTCAATGGATTTACAGTTATTTATCACAGTTTCCTTACTTCATCTCCGCCCGCAAAGCCTCCGCAAACATATTGCCCTCGTTTTCATTCGCGCGCAGCTGGCGCAGGGCCAGTATGAAGCGCCCCTCCCGATTGCTGTAGTCGCAGGTCACCAGCAGCAGCAGGTGGTCGCCATAGAGCACTTCGATTGGAGAGCTGAACACCGATCGGCCTTTCAGCTTCAATACAAAATTATCAAACCCATCCTTGTCAAATATAAAGTTGCGCACGTCGAAGTAGTGGGAATCCCCTGGTTTCATGCTGGCTGAGAAGGCGGCGAAGGCCACGTAGCTGCGGTTCTCATACAGCGTGTCAAAGTGCACCACAGGGTACTGTCGCAGGTGCGAGATGTCTGCGTAAGCGCTGAGCCGGCCGAACATGGTTCGGTTCTTCATGTTGTGCCCGTAGACGATCAGGCAATCGTCCTCCGGAACCAGCCGGTTCATGCCGTCCAGGAAAAGCGTTCCCTCCTGTGCCTTCGCACCTTCGAAGCTGTGGTCGAGGTAGTAATCATTGTCGTTGGGTCGCTGTACTACCGGCAGGGAGAGCATCCCTTCGATTTCCAGGAAGCCAACCGTGTCCGGGTTGGCTGCCAGCAGCGTTTTGAAGCTCTCCTGTACCGGTGGGGCGGTGGGCAGCGCGATCACCAGGGTGTCTGAGTCGGGGGTAGGAATGGGCACGTCCACGGGGATCGGCATGTCGGTGTCCGGGGTGTTGACGGGCACGGGCGTCACTTCCGGCGATACCGTAGCGGGCAGAGTCGCGCCGGCGGGGATGGGCTCATCCACCACCACGGGCATGTTTGCGTCCGGGCCGACGGCGTGTCGGCGTGGCAATGGGCTGTCGGGTGGGCGTGGGGGTATCTGTGGGGGAGACAGGCTGAGACGTGGGTGTGACAGGCTGAGGCGTGGGTGTGACCTCCCGGCCACCGTACATGCGGGCGTAGCGTTCGCCCTCGGTCCGGATGCGCCCGAGGTTCAGGTACCACTGGGCCACATAGATACCCATGCCCAGCAATATCGCCACCAGCCCGACGCAGAACGCCGTCAACACGATGTTTCGCGGCTTCCTGCGCTTGCGCCTCTGGTTGTCCCGATGCCCCTGCTTCATATCCTGCCTCCGCGGGTGTCTGTTTGCCCTACATTATAATGCCTGCGCCGTTGAAATGCAAGGGCGAGGTGCCAGGTCCTTCTCACCGCATAATCACCCCCGCGCCCTCATAGGCTGGAGGTGAAAACGCATTCAGGAGGCGGGGCCCATGGATCAAAATACACTGTACCGGGATATCGCGGGCCGCTGCGGCGGGGACATCTACCTCGGCGTCGTCGGGCCGGTCCGCACCGGGAAATCGACCTTTATCAAGCGCTTTATGGAGCTGCTTGTGCTGCCCAATCTCGCCCAGGACAGCGCCCGGGACCGCACCGTGGATGCGCTGCCCCAAAGCGGCGCGGGGCGGACCATTATGACAACCCAGCCGCGCTTTGTGCCTGACGAAGCCGTGGAGGTGCAGCTGCGGGAAGGCGCGATGGCCCGGGTTCGGCTGGTGGACTGCGTGGGTTACCTGATTCCGGGGGTGCTGGGGCTGAGCGAGGACGGCGACGCCCGCATGGTGCGCACGCCATGGTTTGACCACGACATACCCTTTGAGGAAGCTGCGGAACTGGGTACCCGGCGGGTGATCCGGGAGCACTCAACCATTGGCATGGTGGTGACCACCGATGGCAGCGTGGTGGACATGCCGCGCTCGGCATACGAGGCGGCGGAGACCCGGGTTATCGGTGAACTGAAGGCGCTGGGGAAGCCGTTCATCATCATCCTCAATGTCAAGGCGCCGAATTCACCGGACACCCGGCGGCTGGTCGATAGCCTGACTCGGCAGCATGGCGTACCGGTCCACGCCGTCAACGTACAGGAGATGCGCATGGAGGACCTGAACGGGCTGCTGGAGAGCCTGCTGTTCGAATTTCCGATCCGCGAGGTGCGCATTCAGACGCCCGCTTGGCTGACCGCCCTGGCGGACGATCACTGGCTGGGAAGGTCTGTGCTGGACACTGTGCGGGAGGCCGCAGGGCGCATGCGCCGGGTGAGGGATCACAGTCTGCTGATGGCGGCACTGAATGAGAACGAATACGCCGAGGACGTGCTGCCTGCGGGTATCGACCTGAACACCGGAGCGCTGGAATACCGGCTCAGCCTGAAGGACGGATTGTTCTACCGGGTGCTGGGGGAGGCCTGCGGCGAGAATATAGAAGGGGAGGCCCACCTGTTCACGCTGATGAAGCAGCTGGTGTCGGCAAAGCGCTCCTACGACCGGGTGGCCGGGGCCCTGGAACAAGCGCAGAACAGCGGCTACGGCGTGGTTACGCCCGCGCTGGACGAGCTGGCCCTGCAGCCGCCGGAGCTTGCGAAGCAGGGCAGTCAATATGGCGTGCGCCTGCGGGCCGCCGCGCCGTCGCTGCACCTGATCCGGGCTGACATCCGGACCGAGGTCAACCCCTTTGCCGGTTCCCAAAGCCAGTCCGAGGAGCTGGCGAGGTCACTGAAGGAGAAGATGGAGGTCGGCGGCGATGCCATCTGGGAGACGGAGATCTTCGGAAAAACCCTCAGCGATCTCGTGCGGGAGGGAGTCAGCGGCAAGTTGAACCGCCTGCCCGAGGACGCAAGGCAGAAGCTGCGCCAGGCCCTGGAGAAGGTCATCAACGAGGGCAGCGGGGGCATGATCTGCATCATGCTGTGAAGCGCTGACATCAAAATGCAGGAACGGTGACGCGCCGCTCCTGCGTTTTGCATTTATTTCAGCCCGAACATTAACAGTCCTGCAACCAAAGCCGCCCGTAAAAATGATAAAATAACGTGTATTTGTATGTGAACCGGTCGTTTGGCCGTTTGGAAGGCAGTGATAAGATGCAGGACAATTCGCAGCAGGGCTCCCGCAGGGAGCGGAATGCCTCCGCGGGGCGGCATGCGTCGTCCACGCGCGGCTCCCGCAACCGCAGAAAGGCCGCGCTCACCCCGAAGAAGATTGCTTTGCGGGCGGGCCTTTGTGTGCTGACCGCGCTGGTGCTGGTGCTGGTGGCTGCGCTGGGAGCCGGGTTCATTGCCTTCAAGGGCCCCTCCCGAAGCCTGGGTGACCTGCTCACCGTGTCGATGCTGGAGACCAGCGCCCTGAAATTCGTACCCCGCATCTATTACACCGAGGCCGAGGTGAACGCCATCAAGGCCCGCAACGAGGTCGGCGAGCTGGAGGACGAGACCGACACGTCGATGATCGTCATAGCAGGTCCCACCCCAGAGCCGGGGAGCGAGGACGTCTCCGCCGTAGCCACGCCGAAACCTGAAAACCTGATCGTCGAGGAAAACGGCATACAGATCTTCGAAGTCCACGGCCCCACCTACAATGGCTGGATCATGGTGGTCCAGGACCCGTCCCGCGTGGCGGTGGGCGTCTGCCGTGAAAACTTCAATTCCAAGCCCGGCCTGGTGCTCCACGACATCGCTGCCCGCTACAACGCCGTCGCGGCCATCAACGGCGGAGGTTTTTCAGACGAGGGTGGCCTGGGTAATGGCGGCCGGCCCATCGGCCTTGTGATCTCAAACGGCGAAGTGCTGAACAAGGCCAGCATCAATTCCGACCACAACGTCGTCATGGGCTTCGACCAGGACAACAAGCTGGTCGTGGGCAAGATGACCTCGGAAGAGGCAGTGAACAAGGGCCTGCGGGACGCTCTGGCCTTCGGCCCGGCCCTTGTGGTCAACGGCGAGCCTGCCAGCTTCTCCGGCTCCAGCTCGGGCCTGAATCCCCGTACTGCAATTGGCCAGCGCCGGGACGGCGCGGTGTTGATGCTGGTCATCGATGGCCGTCAGGCCTCCAGCCTCGGCGCCACCTACGCCGACATGATCAATGTGCTGATGGAATACGAGGCCTTCAACGCCGCCAATTTGGACGGCGGGTCGTCGTCAATGCTGTGGTACAACGGTGAATACATCAACAAGGGCGTCATACTGACCGGCTCACGCGAGCTGCCCACGGCGTTTATCGTGCGGTGACGGAGGCAACGATGGACAAGAAAGAGAACAGGAAAAAGAAAAAGGGCCTGCTGTCCAGCCGGTTCTACCGCATCTATTTTGTCGTCGTCGCCGTTGCCCTGGTGGCCATCGTCATCGGCCTTGTCTGGCTGAACGGTGCGGTGGCCGACTACGAGGTGGCCCAGCCCGTGCATGCCGCGGAGGAGGTCGCTGCCCTGTTCGAGGAGGGCGACTGGGACCGCATCTACGACCTGGATACCTCCGCAAAGGACATCTCTGACGGCGACAGGGCGCTGTACGTCGAGCGGCTTACCGAACTGACCGATGACGGCGACATCGCCTGGAGCCCCGCCTTCTCCAGCAACCCCGACGAGGTGAAGTACACCGTAACGCTGGAGGACGACAAGCTGGCCACCTTCACCCTGGTGCCCAGCGGCCAGACCACCAGCCACGGCAACCGGCTGTGGAAGCTGGGCTCGATCACCACCCATGTGGCCGTGGAGGGCACCGAAGCCGCCGGCGACCTGAGTGTCGCGCCCTATAGGGTGAAGGCCCCGGAGGGTTACACCGTGACGGTAAACGGGCGTGAGCTGACCGCAGAGGATGCCATCGCCACCGGCGAGGCCATCTTCCAGGCGGACTTCCTGCCCGAGGGCGTCACCGCCCCAACGATGACCGAGTACGCCTTCTTCTCCGAGGAGGGCGAGCCGGTGCTCAGCGCGAAGGACGCCAGCGGCAAGGAGGCCACGGTGGAACCCGACGGCGACAGCCGCTGGGTCTGCAACCTGAAGGAGGACGAGGACTTCAAAAACCAGTTCAGCAGCGCAATCGTCGCCCTGGCTGAGCGAGTGGCGAAGTATACTGTGAAGGACCTGTCCCGCAACGGCATCATGAAGGACGTGGCCAGCGAATCGCCTGCGGAGAGCATCCTGAAGAAGTTCAGCAACGACTGGGCGCCGCCCCACAAGACGGCCACCGTCACCGACGCGAAGGTCACTGACTTCCACGTGCTCAGCGACGATTGCTTCACCTGCCATGTGGAGTTCACGTTCACGCTGCGTACCCGCCGCGGCAACGACTACGTCTATCCCACGTCCTACACCTTCTGCGTGGTCAAGCGCAAGGGGGCGGGGAAGCTGTACAACATCAATTTCAATTGATACAGGCATTATTGGCCACGGAGTCCTTTCGACCCGCTGGGCGGGTCGTCTGCCTCAGTGAGGGAGGCTTCAGGCGTGAACCGTGCCGTTTGGCTTCTTCCCCGAGGAAGCTGACCGGCCGTCAAGCCGGAATGAGGGTGCCGCCACCGTGGCGGCTCCGGGGCCGCCTTTACACGGATATTATAGGGCGCAACATGGCGGCAGCCTGCCGCCGCGGCATGAACCACAACCGATTCCCGGAGGATTACGATGCAAACTGAGAATATACAGCAGAAGCGCAGGAAACAGACGAAGGCTCAGCGCCGCCGCAGGCGCAGGATCAAGCGCGTCGCCTGGCGGGTGACGCTGTCGGTGCTGACGGTCATCGGCCTGGTGCTGATCGGCGCGCTGTGCGCGGGTTACGCGGCCTTCAGGGGCCCTTCCCAAACGGTGGGCGACCTGCTGACGGTCTCCATGCAGGAGACCAGCGCCCTGAAATTCGTGCCTCAC
>ONJE01000170.1 GCA_900318045.1 uncultured Eubacteriales bacterium | reverse complement strand
GGAGGGGGCCTGAACGGGAGCCTGTAAGGCGCATTCTCACACCAAAAGGCTCCCTCCCTGAGGGAGCTGGCACGCGAAGCGTGACTGAGGGAGTGTACGTTGAGCAGTAACCCCCTGTGCGTCAACGGTATCAATCAGCATCCCACCACTCTTGTCATTTTGTTCCGGCAGTGATATAATACCCTCAAACCAACGACAGAAACCGAGGCCATGAGCGTATGAACGGCATACTACTGATAGCGGAGCAGCCTGACATTGTGGAAACCTTTTCCAGGATGCTGGCCCCGGCCTATGACGTGCACTGTGTCGCGACGCCGAAGGCGGGAATGGAACTGCTGAAGGCGAACCACAACGGCATCGTGGCGGTGCTGATTGAGCTGGCGGTAGCCCGGAACAGCAACTTCATGCTCTCCGAATGGATGAAGGCGTTCACCAGCTTTTCGCTGATCCCGATGATCGCCATATCCGACGAGCTGCCCACATCTCAGGATATGGACTGCATCGAGCATGGCTATTTCGACCTGATCACCGCCTACGCACCCCAGCCGTTGGTGTACAAGCGCATCGCCAACGCCATCCGGGCGAAGGACTCCCTTTCGCTGACCCAGCTGGAGAAGATGCTCAAACAGCTGCCCAGCTGCATCTTCCTGAAAGACACCGAGGGCAAGTACGTGTTTTCCACCCAGATCTGGCACCATTTGGACACCGAGGGCGACCCGAACTGGACCATACGGGGCAAGACCGATCTGGAAATTCGCAAAGATAAGGAAAACGCCCGCAAGGCCATGGAGGCCGACCGGCGCATCCTGGAGAGCGGCGAGGGCACCGAATACGTGATCGAAGAGAATGAGGACGGCATACAGGACTTCCTCCAGCTGATCAAACGCCCGGTGTACGACGAGGACGGGCGTATCAGCGGCATCATCGCGTTGATCAACAACATCACCGACTACCAGCTGCTGAAGATGGAGCTGGAAAAGCGCGCCAAAACCGACGCGCTGACCGGGTTGCTGAACAAGAGCGCCGCCCAGGACCTGATCCACATGATGCTCTCCAACTACCGCAAGGAGGGCGAGCACGCCGCGCTGCTGATGATCGACGCCGACCACTTTAAGGAAATCAACGACAACTACGGCCACGCCGAGGGCGACCGTGTGCTGGCCGAGATGGGGCGCATCATCAAGAACAACTGCCGCGCGGCGGACGTGGCCGGGCGCATCGGCGGAGACGAGTTCATCATATTCATGCGCAACATCGCCGGGTCGGAAAACGCCTGCCAGCTGGCGAACCGCCTGCAGGAGCAGGTGTATCACGCCTTCGGGGAATCCGCGCTGGCCGGAAAGGTTTCCCTGTCCATCGGCATCGCCCTGTGCCCGGAGCACGGTACGCGCTTTGACGATCTGTTCAAGGCCGCCGATCGCGCCCTCTACCTGGTCAAGGCCCGGGGTCGCGGGGCATACCGGGTGTATTGACAAAAAAAGATCCTTCGACTGCGCCGCTTTCGCGGCTCCGGTCAGGATGACAGCGAACACAGCTTTGTCATCCTGAGCGAAGTGCAGTCGAAGGATTATTTTCGTTCCTACATAAAGCGCTTTTGCAGTTCCTCAAACCGATCGTGGGTGATCAGCGCATCCTCCTTCAGGCCCTTCAGCTTGACGATGTACGTCCACCGGCCATAGGGCTGCACAGACTCGATCAGGTTCAGGTTCACAATGTAGCTCTTGTGCGTTCGGAAGAAGATTTCATCCGGCAGGCGCTCGTCCAGCTCGGCCATGCCGTCGGGCACCACGTAGCGCGTGCCGTCCTTCATCAGCAATACGGTGGCGCGGTTCTCCCGCATCACCATGGCGATGTCGGGCACATCCACAAAGCTGACGCCCTCCCGGTGCCGAATCATCATGCGACCGGGCACGGAGCCGACGTTCGACATCTTGCCGACGGTGGGCTTCTCCTCGGCCTCCAGGGGGGTATGGGGCACAGCCATGGTCTCCACTTCCCCGCCCCGCAGGCGCTCGCGGATTCGGCGGAAGGTCTCCATCGCTCGCTCCACCCGGAAGGGCTTCACCAAATAGTCGAAAGCGTACACCTCGAAGGCGCTCGCCATGTACTCCTCGTGGGCCGTGGCAAACACCAGCACCGTGCGCGGGTCCCGGTCCTGTATGGCGCGGGCGCAATCGATACCGCTCATCTCGGGCATCTCCACGTCCAGCAGCACCACCTCGGGCCGCTGCGCGTCGTACAGCCGAATCAGTTCCGCGCCATCCGATGCCTCGCCGACCAGCTCGTAGCCCTCGGCCTGCTGCACCAGCTTGCGCATCACCAGGCGCATACCCGCGTCATCATCGGCGATCAATACTGTAATCGGTATCATTGATATTTCCTCAACGCCCTCGGCTTGCCCAGCACCTCGGCCATCACCACGGCGCGGCGCAAGGCGCGGGCGTCGATGGTTTCGGGGAGAACGTCGCTGGATTCGGCGGCGTCGATGGCAGCCATGCGGCGTGCCTGGGTGGCGCGGCTTACGCCCTCGGTGTGGGTGTGCTCCATGCTGCCGCCCACGCAATCCTCATCCGCCAGGGCGCTATGGCCTTCGACATGGGTGTGGGGCATGCTGCCGCCGGCGCAGTCCGCATCATCCAGCATCGACGCGCCCTGGGGCGTAGCGCGGTTCATCGCCTGAATTACCGGCTCCGAATGGCGGTGGACCTCCTGCCCCGCGCTTTCCAACTGCTTGTCCAACGCCTCTATGGCGGCATCGAATTTTTTGGCCAGGGCCGACACCGGGGACACGGGCCGAACCCTTTGAACCGCCCTGGATTCGGATGCCGGGGTCTGTCGCGGCGCGTTGGCGTTCGTCCGTGGCTTTTCGGCGGCGCTACCCTTCTTCTTGTTCTTATTGCCCGCGCCGGCGATCATCAGGACCACGAACAGTATTACCGCAATAATTTCCACAAGGCCGCCTCCCTTCCTGTTGATGTCAGAGCACGGAGGGGGGTGAACCCCCTCCGCAAAACATTACTTTTTATCTTCCTTCGCGGGGGCAGCGCCTTCACCGGCGATGGCCTCGCGCATCCTTGTGTCGGACTGTACGTTCTGCATGTTGTAGTAGTCCATCACGCCCAGCTTGCCTTCGCGCAGGGCGGCCGCCATGGCCCGGGGCACCTCGGCCTCGGCCTCGACCACCTTGGCGCGCATCTCCTGCACGCTGGCCTTCATCTCCTGCTCATGGGCGACGGCCATGGCGCGGCGCTCCTCGGCCTTTGCCTGGGCAATCCGCCGGTCAGCCTCGGCCTGATCCATCTGCAGCTGCGCGCCCACATTGCGGCCCACATCCACGTCTGCGATGTCGATGGACAGGATCTCGAACGCAGTGCCGGCGTCCAGGCCCTTGTTCAGCACGGTCCGGCTGATCAGGTCGGGGTTCTCCAACACGTCCTTGTGGCTCTCGGAGGAGCCGACGGTGGTGACGATGCCCTCGCCGACGCGGGCGATGATGGTCTCCTCGCCGGCGCCGCCCACCAGGCGGTCGATGTTGGCCCGCACGGTCACCCGCGCCTTGGCCCGCAGCTCGATGCCGTTCTTGGCGATGGCGGCGATGACCGGGGTCTCGATCACCTTGGGATTGACGGACATCTTCACGGCCTCCAGCACATTGCGGCCGGCCAGGTCAATGGCCTTGGACTGTTCAAAGGTCAGCTGGATCTGGGCGCTCTGGGCCGCGATCAGCGCGTCCACCACCCGGTCCACGTTGCCGCCGGCCAGGTACAGCGTTTCCAGCTCGTTCATCGAAACGTTGATGCCGGCCTTGCGGGCCTTGATCATCGGCGGCACGATGCGCCGGGGGTTCACGCGGCGGAACTTCATGCCTACAAGGTTGAAGATGCTGACGTGTACGCCGCTCATCAGCGCCGAGAACCACAGGCCCAGCGGGAACAGCGAGAACAGCGCGATCACCAGGAAAATGATGATGACCGGTATCGCAATGGAAACGATGTTGCTCATATTCATGACATTATCTCCCTTCCGTTATCTCACGAACCACGATTCGGTTGCCCTCCACGCTCTGCACGCGGATGGGCTTGTCCTTGGCGACGAATTCGCCGTCGGAAACCACGTTCAGCTTCACGCCGTCAAATTCACCGATGCCCGCGGGCCGCAGGTCCGTGTGCGTCACGCCCTCGCGACCGATAAAGTAGTTCAGGTCGTTGTTCCCGGCGGCGTTCGCGGAAACCGCTACGTCGTTGAGCACCAGCTTCGACCTGCTCAGCCGTCCCTTCGACGCCGAATACAGGCATACCGACAGAGCCACGCACAGTATCGCCGCCAATATCGCGAACAGTATCAGCCCCTCGGCCAGCGGCGGCTTCAACAACACGAAGCCCAGCACCAGCAGTATGATGCCGGAGATTCCCGGCGCGCCGAACCCCGGCACGTACATCTCGACCACCAGCAGAGCCACGCCCACCAGCATCATGATCACCACAGGTATGTTTCCTGTCAAAAGGCTTCCCAGGCCTTCCATCGGACATTCACCTCCTTGAAGGATGGAGGATTCTCCCCCAACCCGTATTATGCCATGATTATAGCACCCCGGAAGCGAATTGAAAAGCCTTTCCCTCCAAATCATACAAATTCCCCGCCCAAATGTCAGGGCGGGGCGTTCATACTTGATCACACGATCTGAAATTCCCGATATAGCTGATCCCGAAAGACAGCGTCCGTCGTTGCCCTTTGGGCGTCCTCGAACCTACGCTGGCCGAAGAGCAGCTTCATCAGCCGTGCCAGCCGGTCCTCGCCCTCGGTACGTCCCTCGGCACGTCCCTCGGCACGTCCCTCGGCTCGTCCCTCGGCTCGTCCCTCGGCGCGTCCCTCCTCCCTGAACAACTCCATAGCCTGGGCCTCGTTGTATTCTGTGAGCAGCATACCCTTCACCTCCGCTCTGTGCGCTTCAAGATATCGTTTGATGATATAATCGTCCGGGATGGCATCGATGGCCCTGTCGATGGCGGTCTCCAAAAGAGCTCCGTCGTCCACCTTGCCCTTCAGCGTCATTTCGTTTTTCCGGATCGCGTCGACGATCCAGGCGTATTCCGCCAGGGGCTTGCAGGCCTCCAGCAGCGTTTCACTCTTGCCCAGGTTCACATTGATCATGCGCACATGCACCTGGATGTCCGAGGCTTCCCTCAGCGCCGGGGGAAAGGCGTCGGACAGGTTCAGGTCCTCGGCCTCCGGCCTCTCGTCCGGGCCGTTATAGAATACCACCAGTTTTGGCACCGGCAGCTGGATCAGCGTCCTGCCATACTTGTTCTTCCTGTGCCCAACGATGTACCGCTCGTAAATGTTGCCGGCGTATTGCAGCAGCCGCACCGGCATGTTGGGGTTATAGGACGATTGCTGTTCGTACAGGTTCATCAGCGACGCGATCAGAAAGGACACGTCGTTGTGCATGCCCAAATACAGCGTCTCCCGTATGGTCGTGAGCTTGATGAGCGAAGGATCCGCGTAGCGCGTGTGGTTGATGGCATTGTACAGGCTCAATGTCCATTCCGGGTGCTCCTCGTTGCCGAAGATGAAATTGAACAGCCTGTCACGATAGTCCTTCCTTCCCGCCGGCATCCGAACACCTCCCCATCCAAATCCAGTATATCATAGAATCCGGGGGTTGGCAACAGTAATATGAGCGGGTGAAATTCACATGAGAAAAGCGCCTCCTCCGTAGAAAAGACGCTTTCGGATTACTCCTGCCATGCCTAGAGTGTGTTTCTAAAATGAGGGATGTGCAGTTTCGAGTGGATTGGGCTGCATTTCAAGGCGATTTTCCGCAGGCTTAGTGGGTTCGAGCGCCCGG
>ONJE01000157.1 GCA_900318045.1 uncultured Eubacteriales bacterium | reverse complement strand
GCGCCGCCCGACCGGAAATCGCTTGCGATTTCAGGCAAATCTGAGGGGGATGTATTGAAGGGGGACCTGTCCCCCTTCAAGCGGGCGATAGCCCGCGATGAATCAGAATTATCACATCAACCAACGGAGCATGGATCATGAACGAACGTCTCTGGGGAATCCTGGTGGATTCCCTTCCAAAGCTGCTGGAATACGGCGTAAAGGTGACAGTGCCCCTGACAGTACTGTCCTTTGCGCTTGCGCTGGTG
Source organism: uncultured Eubacteriales bacterium (assembly GCA_900318045.1). Lineage (GTDB taxonomy): Bacteria > Bacillota > Clostridia > Christensenellales > Aristaeellaceae > UBA2862. The sequence goes on along the minus strand of ONJE01000157.1, from coordinate 8,709 downwards.
ATTGCGCTGATCGTGGCGATGATACAGTACGCCAACGTGCGCGTGCTGCGCCAGGTATGCCGCTTCTACATTTGGATCATACGGGGCACGCCGCTGCTGGTACAGCTTTACCTGGTGTTCTACGGCCTGCCCAGCCTGGGCGTCACGCTGCCGGCCTATCCCACGGCGGTGCTGGTGTTCGGCTTCAACGAGGGGGCCTATATGGCCGAAAGCATGCGCGGGGCGCTGGAGAGCGTCTCCCGGGGCCAGATGGAAGCGGGCTGGTGCGTGGGCCTGAATTATTTGCAGATCATGCGCCATATCGTGCTGCCCCAGGCCTTCCGGGCCGCCTTCCCGGCGCTGTCCAATTCGCTGATTTCAATGCTGAAGGGCACCTCGCTGGCGGCGACCATCACCGTGACAGAGATGTTCAGGGAAGCCACCATCATCAACGGCCGCGTGTACGAATCCCTGGGCCTGTATACCGAGGTGGCCCTGATCTACCTGGCCTTCTGTACGATATTGACATGGCTGCAGCACATTGGCGAGAAGAAGCTGGCCAGCTACGGGGGTGATCGGGCATGATGCTTGAGGCGCGGGATGTGCGCAAGTCCTTCGATGGCCGCGAGGTGCTGAAGGGCATCGACCTGGGCGTCGAGAAGGGCGAGGTCATCGCCATATTGGGGCCCAGCGGCTCCGGCAAGACCACGCTGCTGCGCTGCCTGAACTTCCTGGAGCGTGCCGACGGGGGCGAGCTGACCTTTGATGGGGAGCGCTTTGATCTGCACGGGGCAAGCCGTAAGGAGGTGGCCCGGCTGCGGCGCAAGACGGCTTTCGTGTTCCAGAACTACAACCTGTTTCTGAACAAGACGGTGCTTCAGAACGTCACCCTGGGCCTGACCGTGGGCATGGGCATGAAGCGGGACGAGGCCAAACGGCTGGCCGTGGATGCCCTGACACGGGTGGGCATGGACCAGCGGCTGGACAGCTATCCCAGTCAGCTCTCCGGCGGCCAACAGCAGCGCGTAGCCATCGCCAGGGCACTGGCTTCCAGCCCCGAGATCATTTACTTCGACGAGCCCACCAGCGCCCTGGACCCCGAACTGATCGGCGAGGTGCTGGCTGTGATGCGCAAGCTGGCCGAATCGGGCATGACCATGCTGGTGGTGACCCATGAGATGGAATTCGCCCGCAATGTGTCCAGCCGGGTGCTGTTCATGGAGGAAGGGCGCGTGATCGAATCCGGGCCCTCGAAGGCTTTCTTCGAAAACCCGAAGGAGGAGCGTTCCAGGGCGTTCATCGGGAAGATACTCAAGGGGCAGTTTTGAAATTACGGAAGTAACTATTCAGACAGGTAAATTCTGATAAAGGGAACAGGGAACAGGGAACAGGGAACAGGAATGGCGGCTGGCACATCCAAAAGCCTTCCCCTTCAGGGGAAGGTGGGCCGGCCGCAAGGCCGGGTCGGAAGAGGTCGGTCCCCCTGCGGTATCGACGGTTTGCACGCTTTCCTCAAAGAGAACGACCTCTTCCGGCTTTCGGCAAAAACACAAGCGTTTTTACCGAAAGCCACCTTCCCCTGAACCGGCAGCTTCGCTGCCTGGGGAAGGCTTTGAGATTGCACATCTCTCCCCGACAAATCAGAATTTGTATGCGACTGAACAGCTACTTTTGGAACAGTGAACAGTTTATAGTAAAAGGACGCCGCCGGTATTCCGGCAGCGTCCTTTTATCGGGGCTCGTTATGCCGCGGGCTGAACCGCTTCTTCCTCGGTCTCCTCGGGAAGGATGATGGTCAGCGAACCGCGCGGCTGGCCGTACTGCTCGGCGGTGATCTTGCCGTTCAGCGCCTCGCTCACGTATTCCACCACGGCTTGATCCATCGGGATGCCGCTGTCGAAGCCGGTGCCGGCTTCATAGGCGCGGTTGAACACGTTGTAGGTGTCGCCGCCGGCCGCGATAAAGTCGTTGGTCACCACGGCGTAGGTGGCCGAGGGATCAAAGGGCTCGCCGTTGATGGCGGTGATGGTCACGCGTTGGATGCTGGCGGGGGCGTAGTAGGAAGTATCCTTGCCGTTCTGAATGTAGAGGTCCCCCTTGTCAAAGGGCTTTGTGCAATCCACGGTCCACTCGATGCCGCTGGTCTGCGGGAAGCCGCCGATCTGCTCGGGGGTGGAGAAGGTGGAGGCCTCCAGCGCCTCGAGGATCTCCGCGCCGGTGGCGTAGATCACGGTCACGGTGTTGCCGAAGGGCAGCACGGAATTGATGGACTCCATGGACACATCGCCCACATCGATGTTCGCGCGGATGCCGCCGCCGTTGGTGATGGTCACCACATGGTCGGGTTCGGTGTTCTCCAGGCCGCCCTCCTTGAGCACCTTCCAGAGCATGGCGTCGGCGACCAGGTCGCCCAGGTTGGTCTCGCGGGTGCGGTTGTTTTCGCGCGCGCCGTCGAGGAACGTCTCGGTGGTGGCGAAGGGCGTGTTGTATTCCGCGTCCACGGCGTCGATGATCTCCTGGGCCGCGGCGGCGACCGTCTCATCCTTGGCCAGGGTGGCGGTGGACAGCAGGAAGTGATCCTCGATGACCTTGGTCGCGTTGTCGATGACGATCACGCCCACGTAGGCGAACTTCGTGCCGGTGGACTGGACGGGCAGGCCGTACTTGGCGCTGGACATCACGGTGTGGGAATGGGCGTCGATGGCGAAGTCGATGCCCTCCACCGAGTTCAACAGGTCCACGGAGCGATAGCCGTTGATGGCGGCTTCGGCGTTCACGCCCAGATGGGTCAGGCCGATCACCAGGTCGCACTCTCCACGGATGTCGTCCACCGTGTTCTGGACGGCGTCGTACATCTTGGCGAAGGTGGCAAAGCTGATATCGGTGATCAGGCCGGGGTTCACCTTGGTGGCCGTCTGGGGGGTCTCGACACCCACAAAGCCCAGCTTCAGGCCTGTCGAGGTTTCGATGATGGTGGAGGGGGGCAGTATGGTTTCGCCGGTCTTGTCCAGGTAGACGTTACAGCAGATCGTCTGGAACTTGGCGTCGGCCAGGTTCTCCATCAGCTGGTCAAAGCCGAAGTCGAATTCGTGGTTGCCCAGGGTCACCACATCGTAGCCCGCCGCGTTCATCATGTCGATGGCGGCCTTGCCCTTGTTGACGCTGACGTAGATATCGCCCTGGGTAAAGTCGCCGGCATCCACCAGCAACACGTCGCTCGCTCCCAGGGCCAGTATCGAATCCCTGAGCGCGGGCATGCAGGCATAGCCGCTTATGGCCCCGTGAACATCATTGGAGTGCAGGATCACCGTCTTACCGGTAAAGTTGGACGATTCGGTCTTGGTGACGGGGATAAGGTTGGAATAATAGTCTGCCAGCGCGGCAGAGCACATGCCCAACAACAGCACCATCGCCAGGATGAGGGAAACCAGCTTCTTACTCATGTGAACCACTCCTTGCATCAAAATACTTTATTAAATAATAGCGTATTTGGCGCAAAAAAGCAAGATAATCCTGATCTGTCTACCAAACTTTTTCCCTCATGTATTCTCCGCCCGCAAGGTCCTTCCATGTCATCGCGCCATCCTCCAGCGTGACGTAGCTGTGAGGTGTGTCCTGCTTGGGGATGGAGACCGAGCCCGGGTTGATACAGGTGAAGCCCTCATGGCGGTGGCAGCAGGGGATGTGGGTGTGGCCGCAGAGCAGTATGTCCCCGGCCTGCAGCGGCGGGGGATTGTCCTCGTTGTAAACGTGACCGTGGGTGGCGTACACCGTGTGGCTGTCCAGCAGCAGGGCAGCATAGTCTGCCATCACCGGGAAGGACAGCACCATCTGGTCCACCTCGGCCTCGCAGTTGCCCCGCACGCACAGCAGGTGAGGCGCGATGTCGTTCAGCATGGCAATGACGCGCTTGGGAGCATAGTCCTCCGGCAGGTCGTTGCGGGGGCCGTGGTACAGCAGGTCTCCCAGCAGCACCAGGCGCCCCGGCGCCTCCCGCCGCCAGGCCTCCAGCATTTTTTCACACCATTTCGCCGAACCGTGAATGTCCGATGCGATCATCAATTTCATGAAACAGCCTCCGTTGAGAGTGGTTAATTCTGATTTGTCTCTGCGCAAAAAAACAGGATTTACCGCTATCATACCATCAATTCAGCCGCAAGGCAAGCCAAGGAATATAGAAAATGAAACTACGTTACATAGTACAGATAAGCTGTTAATTGAAAACCGTTACCACATGATATTAAGGTCGGGTTATTTTCCATCCCCTGCACGTTGAGTTTTGCGAAACAGGGACCTGCCGTGCTGGAAATCTTGACATGATTGTGCTAAAATAAGTCGATTCAGATTATACAATGGCTGATCATGCATCAACCGGCATGGGGCCATAGTATCGAGGGGGAGTGACAAATGGACGCGCAGAAGAAGCGGATGGGGGATCGCTTCGATGCGACGCTGGTGCGGGATATCGATCCGATGCACTGGTTTATGCCCTATCTGTACCCGAATCGGGCCGACAACGAGGCCTTTATACGAGAGGAATTTGACCTGACGAACCTGGAGGCCTTCCTGGAGAAGAAGAACGCGGAACTGGACAGGGCCCATCGCTATACCATCTTTCACGCGGTCTGCGCCGCGATCGTGAAGACCTTCACGCTGCGGCCCAAGATGAACCGCTTCATCAAGGGCTGCCGGCTGTATCAGCGGGACGACCTGAGCCTGGGCTTTGTCGTAAAGAAGCAGTTCAAGGACGACGGCAGCGAGGGCCTGGCCTTCATCAAGTTTCCGCCGGAGACCACCATCGACAGCCTGCACGGGCGCATCATGCAAGAGATCTTCGATTGCCGCTCGGACAAGATGGACAATTCTACCAAGGGCATGGAGATGTTCACCCACCTGCCCCGCTGGCTGATGCGCATCGTGATTCACATACTGCACAGGCTGGACTTCTATGGGCGCGTGCCCTACGACCTGATCAAGGCCGACCCGAATTATGCCTCGGTATTCCTGACCAACCTGGGCAGCATAAAATTGAACGCGGGCTACCACCATCTGAGCAACTGGGGCACCACGTCTGTGTTCGTGGTGATCGGCGAAAAGGAGCGCAGGCCTGTGTTCCACGAGGACGGCACCTTTGAGATGCGCACCATGCTGGACGTGGGTATCACATTGGACGAGCGCATCGCCGACGGCTACTATTACGCCAAGACCGTGCGCCTGTTGAAAAAGCTGATCGAGAATCCTGAATTACTGGATCGTCCCGCCAATGAGGAGGTTGACTACTGATATGGAAAATGCCGTTAGGACGCCCTGGGCTCCCTTTATGGGCGAGATTCCGATGCACCTGGATTACTTCCAGGGCACTATGGTCGAGGCTGTGGAGAAGATGGGCGTGAAGTATCCCAATATCACCGCCTGTGAGTTTATGGGCTCCAACATCGCCTATCCGAAGCTGGTCGACCAGATCCATGCCTGCGCAAGGGCCCTGCGCCAGCTGGGCATCAAGGAGGGCGACAAGATTACCATCTGCATGCCCAACGCGCCCCAGACCGTCGTCATGTTCTACGCGGTGAACATGGTGGGCGCCATCGCCAACATGGTGCACCCGCTGTCCGCCGAGGGCGAGATCGAGTTTTACCTGAACGACTCGGAGTCCGTTGCGGCACTGACGCTGGACCAGTTTTATGGCAAGTTTGCCGCCATCCGCAGGGATACCCCCTGCCTGAAGCACCTGATCATCGCCACCGTGAAGGACGCCCTGTCCCCGCTGATGAAGATCGGCTACGCCCTGACCCAGGGTCGCAAGATCCCCAAGGTACCCAAGGGCGCGGACGTGGTACTGTGGAAGGACTTTATCGCCGCGGGCAAGAATTTCACCGGTGATCCCCGGGTGCCCCGAAAGGCAGGCGACCCGGCGGTGATACTGTACAGCGGCGGCACCACCGGCATCACCAAGGGTATACTGCTGTCCAACCTGAACTTCAACGCCCTGGCCCAGCAGATCATCGCTGCCAATCCCTTCTGCAACCCCGGCGATAAGATGCTGGCCATCATGCCCATGTTCCACGGCTTTGGCCTGGGCGTCAGCATCCATTCCATGCTGGCCAACGGCGCTTCCTGCATACTGGTGCCCCGGTTCACGCCCCAGACCTACGCCGAGCTGCTGCGCAAGTACAAGCCCAACCTGATCGCGGGCGTGCCTACGCTGTACGAGGCGCTGCTGCGAATCCCGAACCTGGACGACTTGGATCTTTCCTGCCTGAAGGGCGTGTTCTCTGGCGGCGACAGCCTGCCCATCGAGCTGAAAAAGCGCTTCGACAAGTTCCTGAAGGACCATGGCGCGACCATCGAGGTCCGCGAAGGCTACGGCACCACCGAGTGCGTCACGGCATCCTGCCTGACGCCCCTGACCAAGGCCAAGGAGGGCTCCATCGGCATTCCCTTCCCGGATACCTACTACAAGATCGTCAAGGTGGGCACTGAGGACGAGGTGCCCTACGGCGAGGAGGGTGAAATCTGCCTGGCTGGCCCCACCGTGATGCTGGAGTACGTCAAGCACCCTCAGGAGACCGCTCAAACCCGGCGCGTCCACGCCGACGGCATGACCTGGATCCATACCGGCGACCTGGGTGTGATGGACGACGAGGGCTTCATCTACTTCCGCCAGCGCATCAAGCGCATGATAATCACCAGCGGCTACAATGTTTATCCCTCCCAGATCGAGAACATACTCGACGCCCACGAGGCCGTGCACATGAGCTGTGTCATCGGCGTGCGCGACCCCTACAAGATGCAGAAGGTCAAGGCGTTCGTGGTGCTCAAGCCCGGATATGAGCCCTCGGAAACCACCCGCGAGATGCTGATGGAGTACTGCCGCAAGCACGTGGCCAAGTACGCCATGCCCTATGATATCGAGTTCCGGGACGATCTGCCCAAGACCCTGGTGGGCAAGGTGGCCTATCGCGTGCTCGAGGAGGAGATGGAAAAGAAGACCCCCGCGTCGGTGCTGGCCCACGCGTAAACAGACATCAGAAGATACGGAACGCAGCAAAACCGGATGGCGAGTTCGGTTTTGCTGTTTGTTTTGTGACAATAACAGGTATTTCCTTAATGAAGCGCTGAAAATGCAGGGAACGAACCGTTCTCATACTATTCTTTATAAAAATGTGAAGATCCTTCGCTTTGCTCAGGATCTTCACATTTCAATTGAGTATCAGGATCATGCTTGCCTGAATCCGCCATTGCTGCGTTGTCGTCGGTCAACGTGCCCCGGCACGCCTCCCTCCTCCGCCTTGCACTGACGAATTCATTCAGCGCATTCTGTACGAATAATTTATGCACAGTCCCTTACGGTGCGACGGGAGGGGCGGGGGCCATTGTCCTCCCTCCGCCCTGTCGTGCTTTTCAACGTTTATCCCCGAGCTTCTTCCAGCCGCTCCTCCAGCGCGCCGATGCGTCGAGCGATGTCGTCGCAGAAGGCCTCCGCGGCTTCCATACGCGCGCTGGAATCCAGGGCAACAAACTCCTTGATGGGTACGATCAGGTCCCGGGCGGCTTCAGCCAGGCCGTCGTCCGCCGGGGCGGCGCGGCGTCCCTGGAGATACTGCGTCAGCACGTCGCAGGCGCGGGCCAGCTCGCCGTCGCCGGTGCGCCGCGCCTCGCTGACCAATGCTTCGCCGGACTGGTGCAGATCCGCCCGCACCCGGTGGTTCACCTGGGGCGTTTCGCATTCCACGCCCTGGGACTTCAGCTTTTCAACGATGCCCTGCACGTAATCGGGGCGGCTCTTGATCACGGCCCGGTACTTGTTCTGGTAGCGCAGCATCAGGCTGTGGTCGCCGCCGGACAGCTTTTGCAGGCACGAGCGCACCGATTGTCCTGCGGAGCGGGCCACCAGCACCTGCTCCATCAGCCAGTCCACCTCCTGCTGTGTAAAGGGCACAAACCGGGCTGGGCGCTCCGCGTCGCCGTCGTGCTCGCGCACCTGGGCGTAGTAGTAGTTGCGTATGCTGTTGGGGCGGCGGCCTGTCTGCCGGGCAATTTGCTCAAATACGGCTTTCAGCGGCAGCCCCTGCTGTTGTGCTTCATCGGCGGTTTCCCAAAGCAGCTTGTTTTCCATGTCACTCCAGCCCGAGCGCCTGCCCACCCGGGGGAATTCCATGCGGTCGCTTCCTTCGTGGACGAGAGCCTGATCCATATCCGATCCCTCCAAACCGTTGATGATACAGAGTATGCACGTCGTATGCCGGGAATATACTGATATCCCGGATTGTCAAAAGATTTTAAAGGTTCACACCGTCCGGCCGAGTGGCGGCAATACAAACAGTATATGAAGCAGAGACAAAAAATATAACCAGGGCGTGTAATAAAATGCGTTACAGGCATTTTTATACACGCCCTTGAAGTTGGAAGCGCTTACTTATGCTCCCGTGCCGTCACTGATGACAACTATGCCTTGACTGTAACTGTTCAGTCACATACAAATTCTGATATGTCGAGGCGTTAGCGGAATCGCCAAGGGTAGATCAAAGGGAACAGGGACATCGAGCGCCCGGAAAACGCTCCAGTGGAGCGTTTTCAGCGAGATGGGGCCGGCAGGCCCGAAGAAAAGGGAACAGGAAAAGCCGCGCGCGAAACGATACAACCAGGACAAAGGAAACGTTTCCGCGATAAAATGATACACGAAATCCCTGAAAACCCTGTAGCGGCGATACTGGTAGCACAATGACATTT
>ONJE01000181.1 GCA_900318045.1 uncultured Eubacteriales bacterium | reverse complement strand
TCCGCATGAAGCCCAGGCGGGGATGAGGGGAGATGACAGAATCTGATTTATCGAGCTGACGCTCGATAAATCAGAATTCATCCCCCGCCCGGAACCATTTTCCGGGCGTTTCTATTGCGTCAGGCGCGGATTTGTGCTATTATCTTCACGTAAAGTAACTATTCAGTCAGGTAACTTCTGATTTGTGGGGGAGATGCATAACCCCAAAGCCTTCCCCAGGCAGCGAAGCTGCCGGTTCAGGGGAAGGCTTGGATGCGCCAGCCGCCATTCCTGTTCCCTGTTCCCTGTTCCCTGTTCCCTCGTCTCCCCGGCAAATCAGAATTTGTATGCGACTGAACAGTTACCACGTAAACAATAACCGATCCGGAGGTACTTCCCATGAAGCGCGCAATCCCCCTGCTGCTCATTGCCCTGCTGGCGCTGTTGCCCTGCTGCGCGGCCCTGGCCGAGGCCGGCCAGACCTTTACCACCGACTACTACACCCTCACCCTGCCCGGGGACTGGGTGATCGACACCTCGGGCCAGGAGGATAACAGCGCGGATTTCCAGCTGCTGGGCAACCTCTGCTCCCCCGACGACCCCGGCCTGGTGATCGAGGCCGGCCTGGTCCACTGCCCCGACATGGGCGGCATCTCCCTGTGGAGCGCCGACGAGGAGACCATGCAGCAGTACATCGACTCGGTGCTGGACGAGCTGAAGGACGACAGCCCCGAGTACCTTTCCACGTTCAAGGTCGGCCAGATCCCCTTCCTCGTGTTCCAGGGCAAGGACGCGGACGGCCCCTACCGCTACATCGACACGATGACCAACGGCTACGCGGTGGTGTTCTACGCCTACACGGCCGGCACCGACGGCGATTCACTGCTGCCGATGTCGGACGCCGACTGGGCCCAGGTCGAGTCGATCCTGGCCACCTTCAAGCCCGCGGGCTGAGGCGATGAACATGAAGCGGCGATGGCTGTGCCTGCTGGTGGCGCTGGCCCTGTGCGCCTTCACCGTCCCGGCCCGGGCGGCGCAGGCGAAGTGGACGGTGCTGGTTTACCTGTGCGGCTCCGACCTGGAGAGCCGGACGGGCCAGGCCTCCGAGGACATCCGGGAAATGCTGGCCTCCGGCGCGGGCGCGTCGGGGGCGGTCAACGTGTTGGCGGCCACCGGGGGCAGCGCCCGCTGGCAGGCCTACGGCATATCGGGCAGCCACGTGCAGTACTACAGCCTGAACGGCGACGCGCCGCTGCTGCTGGCCGAAGCCGGCCGCGCCAGCATGGGCAGCGCCGACACGCTGGCGGCGTTCCTGCGCTATGGCCTCGCAAACGCTCCCGCGGAACGCACCGCCCTGATCCTCTGGGACCACGGCGGCGGGCCGGTGTACGGCTTGTGCGAAGACGAGAACTATCCCGGCGACGCGCTGACCCTGCCGGAGCTGCGGGACGCCCTCGCCCGGGGCCTGAACGGCGCGCGGCTGGACCTGCTGGCCTTCGACGCCTGCCTGATGAACAGCCTGGACACCTGCGCCCTGGCCGCCGACTTCGCCGACTACACCGTGTCCAGCCAGGAGATGGTCTACGGCCGGGGGTTCGACTACGTGGGCTGCCTTGCCCCGCTGGCCGCCGACCCCGGCATGGACCCGCTGGCCCTGGGTGAGCGGATCGTAAACACCTACATCGAGGGAAGCGCCTCGGGCCGGACCCGGGACACCGCCACGATGTCCGTGGTGCGCTCAGACGCCGTGAACGACGCGGTGCGGGCGGCGGACGCCTTCGCCGCGGCGCTGACGCCGATGCTGGCGGAGCGCATGGCCTCGGTGGTGCGGCTGCGCGACCGGCTGACCTCCTTCGGCGAGTTCCTGGATGAGGACGCCTCGGACCTGGTGGACGTGCAAACCCTTTGCGACGCCTTCTCGGCGCTGCTGCCCGAGGAGTGCGCGGCGCTGAAATCCGCCGCCGGGGCTGCCGTGGCCGTCAACGCCACCACCCCCGACATCGCCGGACAGGCCAGCGGGCTGTCGCTGTTCATGCCCTACAGCACCGCCCGGCAGGACTACGCCGGGATCATGGACCGGTACGGGAACCAGCCGGGCGAATACGCCGCGCTGGTGACGGCCCTGACCGACGGGCTGAGAGACGGCAATTATGCCATGACCGCGGCCGGACAGAGCGCCGAGCCCTTCTACCTGTACGACGGGCAGTCTGAGCCCACCGGCGCGCTGTGCTCCATCTGGGACGGGCTCTACGGCGACACCGCCACCGCCCAGCAGGTCGCCCAAAGCGGCGGCGGCAGCATCTGGGCCGGGCTTTCCGACCTCGGCGGCATCTGGAGCGGCCTGCCCGCCGCCCCCGGGGCCACCCCCGAGGCCACCCCCGGCAGCATCTGGGCGGGGCTGCCCGCCGACACGCCAGCGCCGACCCAGGCCGCGGTCGCCCTGGCCAACATCTGGGCCGGGCTGACCAGCTCCTCCGGGGACTACTACCAGAGCGACGCCCCCAACCAAAACGTGCAGCCCGGCATCAGCGAGGCCGCGACGCCGGACGCGGTGGTCACCGCCGCCCGGGACTACTTCTCCGCCTCCACCCTCACCACCCAATCGGTCTACACCCTCCAGCTGACCCGCGACGACCTGGACCACCTGGCCGCCGCCTCGGGGGTGCTGTTCCGGCAGGCGGACGGCGAGCGAGTGCGGCTGGGCGATATGGGCCAAAGCACCGTGGACTGGTCCACAGGGCTGGTGTTTTCGATGTTCGACGGCGCGTGGCCCACGCTATCCGGCACGCCGGTGTGCGCCGAGCGGCTGTACACCCAGCCCGGCGGCGGCGTGCGCTTCGCCATCCCCGCCCGGATCAACGGCCTGGAGATGTACCTGCTGGCCGTGCGGGACGTGGACGGCAGCGCCCGGGTGCTGGGCGCGACCCAGGGCTACGACGAGGACGGCATGGCCATCCGCGGCAGCATCCCCCTTGAGGCCGGCATGACCGTCGAGCCCCTCTACACCGCCCTGGACGGTGAAGGCCACCGCCGGGAATGGGCCGGCGAGGCCATCGCCGTGCCCCCGGAGGGCCTGACCCTCGTCTGGCAGCCCCTGCCCCCCGGCAACTATGAATACGCCCTCGCCCTCACCGACCTCACCGGCAAGGTACAGTATACCCAGGGCGTGACGTATCCGGTTGGGTAGGGATTCTGATTTGTCGGGGAGATGCGCAAGGAATAGGGATTAGGGATTAGGGAATAGGGATTAGGGATTAGAAATAGCGGCTGGCACGACCAAAGCCTTCCCCTTCAGGGGAAGGTGGCCGTTGCCGTAGGCCTAGCGAAGCGTTCGCACAGCGAGGTCGGAAGAGGTCGGTCCCCCCGCGGTATCGACGGTTTGCACGCTTTCTCCCGGGAGAACGACCTCTTCCGTCTTTCGGCAAAAACGCAAGCGTTTTCACCGAAAGCCACCTTCCCCTGCTTCCGCGCTTGCGCCAGGGGAAGGCTACTTTTGGACACTCTGCCATCATCTCGACAAATCAGAAGTTACCTGACACAACACACCAGCTATTTCTAATCCCTAATCCCTAATCCCTAATCCCTAATCCCTAATCCCTAATCCCTAATCCCTAACCACTAACCCCTCAATACCGATTCATCGAGCCCTGCTCGATAAATCAGTTTTCCCCCTCCAAAAAAGGATTTGCCTCTTCGGCAAATCCTTTTTTGATCCCCTACCGCTGCATCACCACCAGCCCGTCGCCCTCGGGCCAGAGCTGGACGGTTTGCACATACTGCGCCTCCGACCCGGTCAGCGTGCCGGTGAGGTTCAGATACCACATCACCCTGCGGGCGACGTAGGTGTACAGCTCCGTCAGGGTCACCCGCCCGTCGTAGTTCCGGTCGGCCCGCAGGGCGGCGCGGGCGGAGCGGTCCACGCTCCAGCCCCCGGCCTCGCAGAGGGCCCGGGCGAACACGGTGGACATGTCCGACTCCCCGGCGCTGCTGTTGAAGCTGACGCGGTAGCTCTCCTGCTCCAGCGCCGCGCTGGCCAGCACCCGGAAGCGGCTGGTGCCCATCACCGCGGGCCCCACGCCGCCGTCGTACACGGCGTCGATGCCCTTCAATATGTCCGAGGTGTCGCTGGCCCTGCCGATCACCCCGCCGCTGCCGCAGCAGTCGATCACCACCAGCACGTCCCCCTTCACATCCCGCAGCGCCTGGGCCAGCTCCGCCGCCGCCAGCACCGAGCCGTCGTACATCTGCAAAAACGTCATGCCCCCGGCGTAGTAGCCGTGGCAGGTGATGTAAAACAGGGACATATCCTGCTCCCCGGCGTCGAAGAAGCCGTTCTCGATGCCCGCCAGCACCTCGTCCCGGGAGGCGTCCAGCAGTGTGTTCACCTGGAACCGTGCCCCGTCGAAGGACAGGTTTTCCAGCATACTGCGCATCCCGGACACCGAGTGGATGGAGCCGGTGCGCACCGCCGCCACACCCTCGGCGTAGTTCTGCTCGCCCACCAGCAGCGCCCGCCAGCGCCGGGGAGCGGGGTTCACCCGCACCGCCAGGGTATCGGAAAACCCGCCGTCCCGGGATGTGACCGTCACCGTGGCCTCGCCCTCGGCGATGCCCCGCAGTACGCCCCGGCTGTCCACCTCCACGATGCCCCCGGGCTCCGCCGCGTAGCTCAGGCGGATGTCGCTGGCGTTCTCGGGCAGCACGTCGCACTCGATGGCCGCGTCGTCGCCAACGCTCAGGGTCATCTGCCGGGACAGCAGCGCCACGCCCGTCACCGGCACCGGCGTGACCTCCACCACGCAGGAATCGCTGACGCCCCCGGCCGCGTAGGCGGTGATCACCGTCTGCCCGACGGCCTGACCGGTCACGAGGCCCTGGGCGTCCACCCCGGCCACCGCGCTCTGGCTGCTCTCCCAGTACAGAGCGCCGCCCGCGCCCCCGGGGCTGACCTCCGCGCTCAGCTGCGCCACGTCCCGGCCCTCTATGGTCAGGCTGCGCCGGGAAAGCGTCACCCGCTCCGGCAGCGCGGCGCTCTCCAGCCGCTCCAGCTTCAGGTCGTACAGCCCTGTCTCCCCCTCCGGGCAGGTCAGCCGCACGCAGTAACGCGCCCCCGCCTCGGGTATGAAGTCCAGCAGGCACGCGCCCCCGGTGGTATTCACGCCCGCCTTCAGCAGGCGGCCCGACGCGTCGAACAGCAGCGCCTCGAGGCGCATGTCCGGGCGACTGGGCGCGGCCAGCAGCGACACCGGGCGGGTTGAGTCCGCGTCCAGCGCGTACCAGTGGGCGTCGCCCTCACGCACGAAGGATTTGGAATAGGCGTCGCCCCCGGCCTCAAGCAGCATGGGCAGCGCGAAGCACCGCGACAGCGCGTGCCGCGCCAGCTCCAGCCGCCCCCGGCCCGAGCCGCCCAGCACCAGCCGGTATTCGGTCCCGGCGGCCAGGCGCAGGCTCAGGGCAGGCATGCCGCCCTCGCCCTCGGCCACCAGGCGCTCCCCCCGCCACAGCTGCGCGCTGAGGACAGGCGGCTCGTCCCCCGCCGGGAACAGCCATACGTCGTAGACGCTGCCCGTGGGGGCCACGAAGTTGTAGACCGCCTCCCCCGCGTCCAGGTCCACCTCCACCAGCGCCCCCGCCGCCAGGGCGCTCCCCTCCGCTGTCACAACCGTCTCCTCCGCAGCCATTTCCTCCGCAACCGTTTCCTCCGCAGACGCGCCAACCAGCCCCGGCCAAAGGGCCGCGGCAAGGATG
>ONJE01000007.1 GCA_900318045.1 uncultured Eubacteriales bacterium | reverse complement strand
CGTCGGTCAACGTGCCCCGGCACGCCTCCCTCCTCCGCCTTGCACTGACGAATTCATTCGGCGCATTCTGTACGAATAATTTATGCACAGTCCCTAAGGAACCTCCACGAAATAAGTTGCACATCTTGCTTGACTGAATCCGCACCTGTACCCTACGGCCTGACAGGCCTACGGCATCGTTGTCGTCGGTCAACGTGCTGATTTGCGGGATTTTGGGAAGCCCTTGATAACGCGGCATTTATGCCGCGTTATTTTATATAGGCATCGCGGCTGCCGGGGTTTTTAGGAAGCAGGGAATATGCTATACTGAGGGCAACAACACAAGCCGGGCCCGCGATTGCCACGACGGAAATCCTTAGGGAAATACCACACAATATGGGTAGCAGCCTGACGGATGACTTTCAGCCATCCGCAGCCTGCGTCTTTTGCAAGCCAAATCTGTCTAAAATCCATCTCGCCGGACGGCGCGATAGTTTTTAGAGGTACCCTGATGAGCGAAAATGCCTCAGAGACCGAGCAGCTCGTATTTATCATTGAACAGCTTCTCGATCTTGGCGCGCCGCTGCTGAACATCCTCGGGGGACGGGGTGATGTTGGCGCCGGTCATTGCGCCATATCTGAGAAGTGCGTCGGCGATGATATCGCAGCAGTCGATGGTGCGTTCCTCGGCGTAGATGGCTTCCGCAAGCAGGGTGCTCAGCCCATGCTCCTCCTCGCTCTGGTGCATCCGCTGGATGTGCCGCAGGTTCAAGCGCGTGCTCATCCGCGTGATCTCCTCGCGGTACAGCTGAACCGCGGTGGACAGCATCGGGTTTTTCTTCTGGAAGCTGACGATGGTCGTATCGATGATTTCGCCGATGGCCTCGCCGATGACGTCCTTCTCCCGCCTCGCGGTCTCGGGAAGCTGGCCCATCGCCTGTATCATTTCCCTGCTCTGCTCCATGATCTGGAGGGTGATGAAGCCGATCCGGCCAAAGGCTGTGTTTGCGCTGTGCAGCAGCGCGAGCGTGGGACCGTTGGCGTCGGGGAGCTCCTGCATGGCGATTTCCGTCAGGTATTTGTCGATTTGGGCCTGATATTCCGAGCTTCGCTTGCAAAGCTTTTTGACGTCGTTTTCATAGCCCGGGATATCCTCCTTCTTCAACAGCGCGGAAAATGCCTGCCGGACGGTGTCGGCCAGGGTTAGAATCGCCTGCTCCGCCTGTCCCAGGGCAAAGGAGGGCGTTTTCAGAAGCAGGGGGTCCAGCGTCGCCAGCCTGTTCTTTTGCTCCTCCTGCTCCTCCGTGCTGAACGGGATGATGCGCTTCACGAGGGACACGATCACGTTGGCCAGCGGCAGCCAAATCGCCACGGCAATGAGGTTGATCGACGTATGCGCAAGCGGTATGCCGATGGCGCTGACATATTTATCCATAAAGTCAAAATGGAAGAGGCTGTGGAGCAGGTAGAATACCGCCATAAACGGCAGCGTCTTGAACAGGTTATAGAACAGGTTCATGAACGCGGTGCGCTTGCCGTTCCTGGAGGTCCCCATGGAGGACAGGATCGCCGTGATGCAGGTGCCGACCTGGGCGCCGCAGATCAGCGGCAGGGCCGAAGCAAAGGGTAAGCCCACCGACAGCGCGAAGGCCTGCACGATGCCTACGGTGGCGTCCGAACTTTGAATCAGCATCGTAAACAGCATGGCAAAGCCATATCCCAGCAGGGGATTGGAAAAATGAAGCAGCATATTTTCCAGCGCCGGTGCGTTGCGCAGCGGTGAAACGCCCTGGCTCATCAGGTTCATGCCGATCATCATCACGGCGAAGCCCAGAAGCGCGCCGCCAATGTTCTTCTTCTTGTCCGAACGGGCAAACATCTGCATCGCGACGCCGACGATGGCCAGAAACGGGGAAAAGGAGCTGGGCTTGAACAGCGTCACAATGAGGGATTCCCCATCCAGGGCGTTCAGCGACAGCAGCCAGGCCGTCGCCGTCGTGCCCAGGTTCGCGCCGATGATCAGGCCGATGACCTTGCCGAGCTCGATCACACCGGCGTTGACCAGACCCACGGCGAGGACCGTGACCGCCGAGGAGGACTGCACCACCGAGGTCAAAGCCGTGCCGAACAGGAAGGCGCTGAAGCGGTTTTTCGTGATGAAGCCGGTGACCTTGTCCAACAGGCTGCCCGTCATCTTTCCGAGATAGTCACTCATGGTGCCCATTCCGAACAGGAACAGCGCCAGTCCGCCGATCAAGGATGTAACGATCTCAAAAATCTCAAGTGCTGTCATGTTGCATTGCCTCTTTCGCCGCTCTGTGGCTCATGTATAGGAGATGCCAAACGATTAAGGTACCCAAAACCGAGAATCCGAAGGATTCTCGGTTTGGCCCAAGGAGTCAAACTGCCACGGTTCAAATCATGGATTTGAGACGTGACACCGTTGCCGCTGTATTGTGAGATATTTCCATAAGCGTAGTTTTGATTATACACATATAATGTAAAGAAATGGCTGCGTTCACGCGTTTCTTCTGATTTGACTGACAAGGCCCGTTTTCGAAACGGTGGGGCGCGGCTACGGCCCGCTCAAACTGAATGATGGGGTACGGCTCAATTCAACGCCGTCGCTGTTGACCTGGGCTACGGCGACGCGCTCAAAGGTAGATGCCTCTGTGGGCGACCCGATGGGGGTGTCGTTCATCTGGACTGCGGCGATGATGTGCCCGGAATCCACGAACAGCGTGTCAAGCGTCTGCCCGTCCAGCACCACGCGGCTGTAGATGGTGAAATTGTTCCCCGTGACCAGCAGGCGACGGTAGTCCAGTTCAGCGTCGGTGATGGTGATTTCCCGGCTGCCCAGGCGCATATCCGTGGTCTCATAGAGGGAATCCCCGTCGACGGCCTGCTGGTCACCGTAAAGCATGTCGTATTCCAGAAGCTCCAGCTTGGACAGGTAGTCCTCGCTCTGGTCGTCGGGCGCGACGGACTGGTGCAGGCGGGTGATCGTGCCCCCGGAATAGCCAAGCTGGCCCAGGATATAGGCGTTCAGTCGGTAAGCCTGGAGGTCGGCGGTGTCAAATTCATGACCGAAATTGTTCCAGACCACGTATTGTGTGGCGTAAATACTGCCGGTGTTGAGCATGTCTTCCGAGAGATTCAGCGCCGGCAGATGGTCGCCATAGGCCACCACCACCGTGGGCTCGCGGAAATTCGACAGCTTATTGATCAGCGATTCCAGGAAGGCGTCTGTGTTGGGCAGGGCGTTGACGTAGTTTTGGAAGGGAGCGAGGGGCAGCGCCTCCGGCAGGGCGAGGACCTCGATGTCTCCTTCCCGGGGCGTGTAGGCTTCGCCATACTTGCCGTGGGATTCCACGGTGATGCACAGCACCAGATCCGGGGTTTTGCTGCCCTCCAGCACGGTCATGATCTCGTCGGTCAGCATTTCGTCCTTCGCCCAGCCCAGCGCATTCGTGTGGACATTCTGCATGTATTCCAACGGTACGAAGCAGTCAAAGCCCAGGCGGGGATAGACCGCATTGCGGTTGTAGAAGGTGGCCCCGTTGTTGTGCAGGGCGGTAGCGGTATAGCCGTACTGCTTCATGTTGTAGGCCATGGATTCACAATTGGCCTGTTGCAGTATGGTGCTGTAGGGCGATTCTCCGGCAGCGAAGTAGTCCAGATTCAGGCCGGTGATGATCTCAAATTCCGTGTTTACCGTGCCACCGCCGATGGTGGGCACGTACAGCATGCCGCCGGGGCACTGCGAGCGCAATCGGTTGAAGCAGGGGGTCGGGTCGCGGCTGACCTTGCAGCCCCTGACGGTGCCCACGTCGATGAAGGATTCCAGCTGTACGAACAGTATGTTGGGCTGGGCAGCGTCGTCGTCCTCCGCAAGGGCCTGGCGGGCAGGCTCGGCCTCGTCGATGTTTTCCAGGATCTCGCCGACGGTCTCATTGCTGTAATTGCTGGGGCGGGCGATGCCCATCTGCCCGAAGGTATAGGTGAAGACCAGCGGGAACCCGTACTCGGCGTAATTGTCCACCAGGCTGTCGAAGCGCTGGGGGAGCAAACCCGTGCGCATCCCCGCTGTCTCGAACATGCCGCAGAGCAGGGCGCAGCCCACAAACGCCACCAGCGCGTGTCCCAGGTTTCTCCGCTTGCGCCGCTGGGCGCGGGTAAACAGCATGATGATCAGCGCGAACAGGAGGAACACGCCGAGGAATATCAGTATGATCTGCGGCAGCGTGGCGTATATGGACAGCAGCGACAGGGCTTCCCGGATCAGCAGCAGGTCCATCGATGAGAAAGGTGTGGTGCGATCCTTGACCACGATGTACTGCACGACGCCCAGGGCCAGCCAAAGCAGGCAGATCGTGCCCAGCATGGCGATCCGATGCAGGAACAGCTCGGAAAACACCAGCGAGGTCAGCACGACCAGCACATTCAGCAGGAAGACCAGCGGGGATGCCACGATGAACTGAAACAGGCGGGGGATAGACAGGCCCCGGTTGCACAGTTCCACGATGAGCGTCATCAGCAGCGCCAGTACAACCAACGTGAGCGCCCTCTGCCGCGTGGGTGTTTCGTCGTATTGGAACGGCGCAGGCGCGGTTTTTGCCTTTGGCCTGTGTAATATCATGACTTAATCGTCCTTCTCTGCACTCCGGTGAATCGGGGCGAATTCGTATAAACTTCCATTTCATTCTATCACATGCTTGTCCTGGGGGCAACCGCCTTTTTTTGCCGAGGGCGACGGACATATATGGTATGCGGCCATCCTATGCAGGCTGCGCGCAATGTGGTATAATGAAATCAGTCAATGCGACAGGAGGTGTAAGCGTGATGCGCTATCCCGAAATCAAGTCCCTTCCCCTGAACCCTGGGTTGGAGGACTTTTCCCGCCTCGATGTGAACATACCCTATTCCGACCGGGCGGGCTGCACCCTGGATCTGCTTCTGCCCTGGGCGAACCAGCACCAGGACATATTGGGCGAGGTGAAGTACCCGCTTGTCGTCTTCATCCAGGGCAGCTCCTGGACGACGGCGGACCGCCTGACGGAAATTCCTCAGCTGTCTGCGCTGTCCCGCAAGGGATTTGTGGTGGCGACGGTAGGACATCGCTCCTGCCTGGACGGATACCCGGCGCCGGCGTTCCTGGTGGACGTAAAGACGGCGATCCGCTTCCTGCGCGCCCATGCGCGGCAATACAGCATCGACCCCGATCGGGTCGCCGTCTGGGGTACCAGCTCGGGTGGAAATGCGGCGTTGCTGGTGGGGCTGACAGCCGGGGATGAACGATTCATGACAGGGGAGTATGCGGGGGAATCCGACCGGGTAAAGTGCGTGGTGGATTGCTTTGGCCCCACCGACCTCGAAGCGATGATGGATGAGGACTACGCGGGCTTGAAGAACGACCCGGAGACGATTTTTGCCAGGCTGTGCGGGTTTCCTGTGAGCGCGGAGACGCGGGAGCGGATGCGGCTTATCAGCCCGATGCGTTACGTGGAAGCCGGGAGGGACCTGCCGCCCTTCCTGATCCTCCACGGTACCGGCGACCCGGTGGTCAACTACAGCCAGAGCGAGCGGCTCTTCAGGAAGCTGATCGACTGCGGATACGACGCGACGATGTATAACGTGCCGGACGCGCCCCATGAGGGCAGCTTCTGGAGCGCGGCGCTGGTTGATGTGGTCCATGAATACCTGATGCGACGGGTGTGATGACGCGCGTCCAAAAATGGGGGCGGCCCTGTGCCGCCCCCATTCAAATACCTGTCGCTTCGTAACGGATCAGTTCCAAATCAAATGTTTCGACTGTAGCGGCAAAGCGGTATCGCGCGCGCTACCCGCGCACGGGAAAAGCGGTATCGCGCGCGCTTCCCGCGCACGAGATGGCGTCGCTACATATCCCTCCGCTTGGACTGAATTACGCCGTCTCAATGTAGACGATCTCCGTCGGGTTGAACAGCCGTGGGACTGAGACGGTGTTGGACAGGCCGGCGCTGACCACCAACCGCCCCTCGTAGACCCCCTTCGTCCAACGGGGCCAGAGGCCCTGGCCGGGGGCGAATACGCCGATCCATTGGCGCTTGAAGGGATTGTAGAGACGCCACTGGCCGCCATGGGCATGGCCGGACAGTACGAGCTCAATGGATTCGGGGATACGGGGAAAATACTCGGGATGGTGGCAGAGCAGTATGTGATAGCCCGGTGTCGCGCTGAAGGCTGTGAGCCATGTGGTGTCCGGCAGGATTGGCTGCTTGTGCTCCATTCTTGGGTAGCGGACGCCCGATGCAGCCTGCTCGGTCTGGGAACGAAATCGCTGGCAGGCTGTGACTGACGCTGAGGTCAGCCCGCCGATGACCAGGCCGTCCCGGGTGATCCAGCTGTTGTCCAGGACCGTCACGCCGGTGGAGCGGATGAGGTTCAAATCCGCGCTATCCAGGTATTGCTCGTGGTTGCCCAGGGACAGGATGGACGGCGCGATGCCTGCGCAGGCTCTCAAAAACGGCAGCACGTTTTCCTGGGTCACCAAAGGACTCTGATTCTCTCCGGGCCACAAGCCGAATACAAAATCCCCTGGGATGCAGATCAGTTCAGGCATGCGGGCGCGCAGAGCCTGTGCGATGTGCTCAAAAGGCCGACCGTGAAGGTCGGCCAGTACTGCGAGCCCGGGAGCGTTGGGAATGTGATAGACGGTTTCAATCATGGAATCACCTTTATTCGCGAGTAGGGGAGTACCTTTTGCTTGAATAAAGGATACACCCATATGTTTAAAAGTACAAGACCGAATCCGAACAGCGCTACCCAATGATCCGGACCTCATAACCCTCCGACGGTGTCAATTCGCCGCGCACGTCGTCCCAGCGCAGGGGGGTGAGCGCGTATTCGCCGTGCTCGTAGCCGTAGCCGTCGCCGGCGTCGTCGTACAGGTCGAAGGCCCCGTTCGCGCCGCGCCAGACGTGGATTTCCAGTGGCCTCTCGGGCTTTTGGTCGGCATATTGCAGGCCTTCGGCCAGGGGGATGATCGCCCCGGCCTTCGCGAACAGCGGTATCCGGTCCAGGGGCGCGTCCACGGTGACCTCCTGACCGCCCTCATAGCGCGTGCCGGTCCAAACGTCGTACCAGTCGCACCCCTTGGGCAGATAGCAGGTCCAGCGCTGTGCCAGGTTCAAGGGTTCATTGCCCCGTCCGTAGAGCATCGGCCTGGTTACCGGGCATACCAGCAGCGACGGTCCCAGCAGGAATTCGTCGGCGGTGGCGGCGGCGCGCCTGTCGGCGGGGAAGTCGAACAGCAGCGGGCGAAGCATCATGCCGTTGTTCCGCCAGACTCCGCCGGCCAGGGAGTAGATGTAGGGCATCAGGCGGTAGCGCAGTTTGATCGTCGCCTCGATGGCGTCGAAAAACGGTTCGCCCTTTTTGCCGAAGTTCCAGATCTCCCGGGGCGTGTCGGTGCCGTGGCTGCGGAACATGGGCAGGAAGCAGCCGAATTGCAGCCAGCGCACGTACAGCTCCCGGTAGCCCAGGTCGTCGATGCCCTGCTCGTAGTCGCCCTGCCAGAACCACTTGGGGGTGGGATCGTTGTTACAGTCGCAGCCCCGGCCCTGCCAGTTGTCCCGCACCACGAAGAAGCCGCCGATGTCCAGCGTCCACCAGGGGTAGCCGCTGGCGGCCATGGACAGGCCCTCGGCGATTTGCGCCTTCATCACGTCCCAGCGGGCGGAGATGTCCCCGGACCAGAGCACCGCGCCGTAGCGCTGGCTGCTCACCCAGCCAGAGCGGGTCAGGTTCAGCACCCGCTTGCCGGGGGCGTCCTGGCGCTGGTTCTCGTAGATGCCCTGGGCGTGAACCAGGGCGTACAGGTTGGCCTGGGCCGGGTCGAGGAAGCGCTTGTGTTCGTCGCCCACCAGCTTAAAGCGCTCCCAGGGCTCCCGCCTGACTTCGCCGCCCCAGTCCGGACCGGAGAAGGGCTCGGTGGAATCGCACCACCAGGCGTCAAAGCCACCGTCGAACAGCCCGGCCTTCGCCTGTTGCCAGTACAGCGCCCGGGCGTCGGGGTTGAAGGCGTCGTAGGTGGACAGGTCGTTCAGCAGCCAGCCCTTTTCATTGAACTGCGCGCAGTCCACGGTGTCCTGATTCATGTTGGGCCAAACGGAGACCATGGCGTGGGCGTGCATCGAGTGGATCTCGTCCATGCGTTCCCGAAGGTCGCCGTAGCGCTCCGGGTCCACCTGCTTCTCGCCCCAGCGCCCTTCGCGCCACGTGTGCCAGTCCTGCACCACACAGTCCAGCGGCACGCCTAGTTCGCGATGCCGTCGAACCACGTCGAAAAGCTCCTTGGCTGTCTTGTAGCGCTCCTTCGACTGCACATAGCCGAATGCCCACTTCGGCAGCAGCGCGGCTCGGCCCGTCAGCCGCCGCAGGCCATCTATGATGGCGTCGAAGGGGTTTTCGATGTGCCCGTCGCCGGTGATGACGTAGTAGTCAAGCTGGGATATGGTGTCCATGAACAGGTAGCTGCCCTCTGCATCGTCCTGGAAGGTCATAAGGCTGCCGCAGTCCGCCAGGACGCCGTAGCCCTTGTCCGAAATGAAGAAGGGCATGGGGATGCGCATGTTGTGCTGGTACAGGTAGCGATTTTGGTGGCGATTGTTCCAAGTGCCCTCCTCGCCCTGGCCCAGCCCGTAAATGCCCTCGCCTTCATCGAAGTCGAAGCCCAGCCGTACCCGCCAGGCCCGGCGATCAACGACGGGCTTCAGGTTCATGATGAAGTTGCGCTCGCCGTCCACGGTCCTGACCCGCTTGATCACCGGAGCCTCGCCGCCGGTGGTGTAGCGAATGACATCCTGGGCGGCAAGCACATGCCCGGCCTCCCTCAACAAAATCCTGCCATTGTCCCCGGCGCGCCAGGTCAGGCGGCCAGTGGCGTGGTCGTATACCGCCAGCAGGTTGCCTGAACGCAGCCAGACGCGGGCTTCGTCCTGCCCGCCGTCGAAGAAGTCCCCGGCGTTCCCGGGCAGCTCCGGCGTTTGCAGCAGCATCGAAGGGGCGGCGATGGCGTCCTCCTTTGTATGGACGACGCGTATGACCCCGGGCAGCGCGGCCTCCAGCCGGTACAGGCCGTCGGGGGTTTTGAATTCGATCATATTATTCATGATATTACCCCTTCACCGCGCCTGCCGTGACGCCGCCGATGATGTACCTCTGACCAATGGAATACACCACGATCACGGGAATGACGGTCATGACGATGTCAGCAAACACGTAGTTCCAGTTGCTGCCTTCCTTGCCGAAGAACTGGTAGACCGACATGGTCATCGGGTGCAGCTTGCTCTTGGAGGAGAGGTACAGGGGGGTCAGGAAGTCGTTCCAGACGCCCATGAACTGGAGCACAAAGCAGGTCATCAGCGTGGGCTTCAAAAGCGGCAGGATCACCGTGAAGAACATCCGGGTGGGGGTGGCGCCGTCGATGACCGCGGCCTCGTCCAGCTCCTTGGGAATGGTCTCCACGAAGCTGTAAATGGTGAACACGCAGAAGGGGATCATGGCGCTGGTGAATACCAGTATGATGCCCAGACTGGTGTTGGTCAGGCCCATCCACTGGAAAACGCGCACCAGTGTGATGTAGTTCACCGGGAAGAACAGGCCGCAGATAAAGAAGTAATAGATGAAGTTGTTCAGCTTGGTGCGCTTGCGGCTGAGCACATAGGCGGCCATCGCGCACAGCAGCACGCCCGCCGTGGTGCTGGCGAAGCTGTAGAGCATACTGTTGCCGAAGCCGGTGAGCAGCTTGGCCTTCTTGAATACGTCGGGGTAGTTGGTGAACACCCACTGGGTGGGGAAGTTCAGGTTCATGCGGGCGGCCTCGCTCTTGGTCTTGAACGAGTTGATCAGCACCAAATACAGCGGGGCCAGCACGATCACCGACAGGAAGATGCACAGCAGCTGCTTGAGCACCGTCTGGACGGTCAGGGGCTTCTTGTTGGGGTTTTTCATTTTATGCCGCCCCCTTTCTGCTCATGCCGCGCACGATCAGTATGCCGGCGATCATCGTAATCAGCAGCAGTATGGCGTTGAAGGCGGTGGCCAAGCCGTAGCTGCCCGCGCCGTACAGCTGGAAGGAGTAGGTGGTCATGACCTCGGTGGCGTGTCCCGGGCCGCCGTTGGTCAGCACGTATACGATGTCGAACACCTTCAGGCCGTAGGTGACGCCGAACACCAGGTTGATCATGATCGCGCCGCGCATCATCGGCAGGGTCACGTTCCACAGCCGCTGCCAGAAGTTCGCGCCGTCCACCTTGGCGGCTTCGTAATAGCTCTTGTCGATGGTGGACAGGCCCGTCATGAAGATGGTCATGACGTAGCCGATGCCGCGCCAGGCATCCACCATGTATATGGATTTCCAGACCACGTTCAAATCGGACAGCCACTTTTGCTTCAGCGCCCCCAGGCCGATGGCCTCCAGCGCGCTGTTGAGCATGCCGTTTTTGAAGTTCAGCACCGAGGTGAAGATGATGCCGATGATTACGAAGGGGATGATGGAGGGCAGGTAGAACACCGTCCGGTACGCGCCCATGCCCCGGATGCCCTCAAAGAGTATGATGGCCAGGAACAGCGCCGGGATGATCTTCACGATGTTGGATACCACAGTGAATTTCAGCGTGTTCCAGATGCCGGCCGAATAATTTTTGTTGGAGGTAAAAATATCGATGTAGTTCTTCAGGCCTACGAAGTGCAGGCCGTTCTTCGGGGTCGCACGCCCCCAGTCGGTGAACGAATAGAAAACGCCCAGCAGGCTGGGAAACAGGAAAAACACGATGTACAGCACCAAAGGCAGTATCAAAAACCACTGGGGATAGACCTTTTTCTTGTTCATTTCATCGCCGCCCTTTTTACGGAAGATAGGGGCGGCGAAGCCGCCCCTATGGGTTTGGTTCAAATGTAAATTACTTCCAGGCCTCGTCGCCGACATTCGCGGCGGCCTCGGCGCGGTAGCCGTCCATGCGGGAGAGCACCTCGTTGGCGTCAATGCCGCCCTGGACGAACTCGATCATATCCTGGCCGAACTGCATCCAGTAGTCGTTGGTGTACTTGGTGCCGTTCTGCAGCACGCAGCATTCCATCTTCTCGGCGGGTACGGTAGCGATGAAGGCCTCCTCCTCGGGCAGCCAGTGCTGCTCGATGTCCACGTTCACATGCAGGTTGGTGTACTTGGGGCTGTTGTCCAGGATCTCCTGGAGGGATTCGGGTGTGCAGACGAACTGGAACCAGGCGCGCACCAGGTCCTCGTGCTCGGTGCCCTTGTAGCCGAACATGGTGGGGCCGGCGGGGCTGGTGGTGTACCAGGTGTTGTCGCCCAGGGGGCACAGGAACAGGCCGAACTCATCGGTGGTGCCGGTGTCGTCCTTGATCTGCTTGATGGTGCCGGAATTCTCGATGGTCATGGCGACGGTGCGGTCGGCGAATTCGTTGGACTGGTTGGTGGAGTCGGTGCCGATCCAATCCTCGCCGAAGTAGCCCAGGTCAGAAAGCTCCTTGAACTGGTTCAGGACCTCCAGCATCTTCTCGTTGCCGGCAAAGGTAGCGGTGTTGTTGTTCAGCGCGTCGTACAGGCCGGGCTGCGCCTCCTCGTACACGCCGCCGATCTGGAAGAAGGCCAGCTGGTGCCGCCAGCCGTCGGCGCCCGCCATGAACCAGGGGGTGATGCCCTTCTCGGCGATCTTCGCGCAGACGTCCTTCAGCTCCGCGTAGGTGGTGGGCACGGTCAGGCCCAGCTCGTCGAACAGGGTCTTGTTGTACAGCATCACGTATTCGGGGCTGTTGTTCCAGATCTGCAGGCCGTACAGCTTGCCGCCGGAGATGCAGGCGCTCTGGCGGGATTCGGGCATCACGTTCTGCCAATCCGCGCCGGTGAAGTCGATGCAGCGGTTCTCGGGGTCGCCGATCATGGATTCGATGGCGCCCACGGGGTTGGACTGGATCCAGAACACGTCGGCGCAGGTGCCGTTGGCCAGGCCGCTGGTCAGCACGTCGAAATACTGGTCGGCGGGCAGGGTCTGCAGGTCCACGGTCACGCCATAGGTCTCCTCGAAGCGGGCGATGGTCGCGTCATAGCGGTCAGCCATCCAGTCGGCGGATACCAGAATGCTCAGCTCCTGGCCCTCGAACTGCCCTTCATTGGGCACGGCTTCGACCACCACGTTCTCGGCGCTTGCCACCGTGAACATGCCGATGGCCAACATCAGGCAAAGGACAACACTCAACACTTTCTTCATGTTTCTGTTCCTCCTGTCGTGATTTGTGGGTGTAAAAGCAGCACTTTTGCACCCCTACAATCAGCATTTTACCAAATTACAGCGATTTTGGAAATGTATTATTTTACGTTATTTGTGTATTTTTTTTTGAAGTGTCTTTTCGGGAAAAGGCAAGTGTGATATGATTGGAGGAAAGAACGTGAAATGAACCGGCAAAGGATATCGCACATGAACGTACATCAGGACGGTTTGATACTGGATCGGGTGTTTCCCTTCCAGATCGACACGGTGACGCTGGCCGCCGGGGACAACGCCGATGACGCCTTCCACTGGCACAGCTTCCTGGAGGTCACCTGCATACTGGAGGGCAGCGGCTGCTACTACGTCAGCGACCGGGCCTATGAAGTATCCCCGGGGGATATCGTCATCTTCAACAGCGCGGAATTGCATGGATGGCAGGTGTTCCATAACGAGATGCGGGTGCTGGCGATGGTCTTCTCCGACAGCATCGTGGCCGGTTACGGAGATCGGATGGACATGGAATACCTGCGTCCCTTCATCGGCCGGGGCCGCAATTTCCGCAATCGCATCGGCAAAGACGAGCCCTGCGCCCCCCGGATCGCGGCCATCATGCGGGAGATCATGGGGGAGTGGCAGCGGCGGGAGGCCGGCTATCCGCTGATGATCAAGGCCGACATACTGCGCATTTTGACGATGCTGGTGCGACACTACCATGATGACGCATGGGCCCCGGAGCACGGCGACCCAAGCAAGGCCTTGCGGCGCTTGCAGCCCGCCTTTGAGTTCATCGACGCCAACTACTGCGGGCGCATCACCCTCAAACAGGCCGCGGACCAGGTCTACATGAGCCCCAACTACTTCTCCCACTATTTCCACGACGCCACTCACATCTCCTTCAGCGACTACGTCTCCCTGCGCCGCATCCGCAAGGCCCGGGAGCTGATGGAGACCACCGGCAAGAGCATCTACGAGATCGCCATCGAGTGCGGCTTTCCCAACAGCAGCAACTTCTACCGGCTTTACCGGAAGCACACCGGCGAAAGCCCCCGACAGGGACGGCAGGAGCAAACTGCAGTGGATGACTTTCATGTGTGAAAATGATTCACTCTAAGCGCTGCTCTGTAAGAAGTCCGTCGCGTTCTATCGGATACAGGGCGATGTCATGGAGGTCGTCAGGGTGATGTACCTCGGAAGCAACTCTATGAAGCGGCTGTTCGGGGAATAGCTTAACAGGAACAGGTCCTTCGCTCCGCTCAGGATGACAACGGTATGCAGACATGTCATTCTGAAAGAAGCGAAGGGCCTGTTTCGTGTGGAAAAGGTACGCCTTGTTTTTTAAGCCCTGTCCGGAAAGGGGTTTTCCCTGTAATTCGTGCGTCCCGGCAGGTAATCGGTGGTCGTGTTGTAATAATCCGCCAGATTATATATGCCATACCGGGATATTCGCTATTGATATATAGCGAATATCCCGATATATGAGTTTGAAAATTCAGAGAGCGTAAGAAATGGAGGGCGAATTCATGATTCAGGCATTTACCTCAACCCATGCTCCACGCAGAACGTGCCCTTCACGTCGCTCCAGTGTTCGTCGGCATATTGGATCAGCCGGTTGGCCTGGTCCATGCTCATCTCGGGGAACATCAGGTACAGGCTGTGGGAGCCGTACTTCCGCACGATGCGGTCCACGTTCTTCAGCCAGTCCTCGAAGCCGCCGGAGTAGACCTTGACCCATATCGACTTCCCGGCCAGTATGGCCTTGTCGTAGATCACGTCCCAGTCGGGCAGGGTGCCGTCGGGGCCGGCGTCGCCGCTGGTCCACTGGAGCGCGTCGATGCCTTCGATCTCCATCAGCGCGTCCAGGTGCTTGATGGCGTCGGGGCCGTCCAGGTGGTACAGCACGCAGTCGGCCTTTTGTGCCTGCTGGCGCAGGGAGGGCTGGATATAGGCCCGGAAGTCGTCGGGGGACATCATGGCGGAGAAGTCGCATTGCAGCTTCACGGTGCGGCCCGGGCCCCATATCTGGAACACGGTATAGGCGTTGCCACCCTCGTGGTCGCGGATGATGTCGTAGAAGCGGTTGTAGTATTCGAAGTAGATCCTGTCGATCTCCTTGATCCGCTTTTCCACGGCCTCGGGCTCGTCCAGCAGGTCGTAGAGCGTATCCTGGGCGCCCCGCAGCGAGGCCAGCGTGTCGATGTTCTCCATCAGGTCGGGCATGTCCACGAAGAAGTCATCCCCCGCCAATTCGCGGCACTTCGCCGCCAGGGCCAGGTGCTTCAGCAGCCATTCGTTCTCCGGGTTGAAGGCCAGCGGCGGCGCGCCGTCCCAGCCGTTTTCATAGTTGGGGCTGGGGATGAACCAGACCGTGTCCTCCTTGAAGCCGATGTCGGAGCCCAGGTACGCGGCCAGCGAGCCGGGACCGAAGTCGATGTTCAGGTTCGGGAAGCTCTCGGCCAGGAAGGCGTGGGTTTCGCAGAACTGGCGGTAGCGGGCCACGATGCGCTCCGGGTCCTGGTACTTGTCCACCATGTCCTTCCACTTCAGTTCCTCCGGCAGGGCGTAGTAGTTGCCCTGGCAGATCTGGCCCAGGTAGCCGCCGTCCTGGGGGGTGCCGTCGGAGAGGGCCTCCACCTCGGGTCGGCGGGCAATCACGGTCATCAGCGGTCGGCCGGTGTTTTGGTGTTTCCAGTAGTTGGCCCACTTCTGCCGGGTCGCGGCCCAGTGGTCGTAGTAACGGCTGTTGGCGAGGTCCTGGGGCGGGAAGGTCTTTGCCATGATGGCGTCCAGCTTCGTGAAATCATAGGCCGCGGGGGCTTCGACGGCGGCGGTCGGCTTCGGTGATTCCTTCTTTTCCGCAACAGGGGCTTCGACCTCCGCTTCGGTCGCCTCGCCGGCCAACCCCTGCATTTCCAGCGCCAGGGCCTTCGCCTTCTTGGCGGCGGAGGCGGCGTCGGGGGTGTAGGCGTCCGCGCCAATCTCGTCGGCGAAGGCCTGGCTGATGGGCGCGCCGCCCACCATGATCTTGATGCGGCTGGCGAAGGGCTGCTGCTTCAGCGCGGCGACGGTGTCCCGCAGGGACGGCATGGTGGTGGTCAGCAGCGCCGACAGGCCCACGATGGTCACGTCCGGGTGGTCCTCGATGGCCTTGATGAAGGTGGAGATGGGTACGTCCACGCCCAGATCGATCACCTCGACCCCGGCGCTCTCGATCATCATGCCCACCAGGTTCTTGCCGATGTCGTGGAAGTCACCGGCCACGGTACCCAGGATCATCTTGCCCACGCTGCCGCCGCCTTCGCCCTTCAGGTGGGGCTTGAGCACGTCCACGCCGCTCTTCATGGCCCGGGCCGCGGCAAGCATTTGCGGCACGAATATGATCTGCTTTTGGAACTTGTCGCCCACCACGTCCATGGCGTCGATCATGCCAGTGTTCAGGATGTCCTTCGGATCCACCCCGGCTTCCAGCGCGGCGCGCACGGCGTCCGGGACCTTCTTGTTTTTGCCGTTCTCCACGGCCTCGGCGACGGCCCGCAGCTTTTCTACTTTACCGTCGATCGCGGGGGCATCTGCTTTGGATTCAGGGGCGGGGGAGGCGGCGGCTTGCGAAGCCTGCGGGGCGGGGGAGGAGCCCTGGCCCTTGCAGCTCTCGATGTACTCCAGGCAGAATTCGTCCCGGCCCAGCAGCGCGTTGGTCGCGTGGATGATGCCGGTCATCTGCTGGTTGGTGGGGTCCACGATGGCGCTGTCCATGCCGGCCTCCATGGCCAGGGTCATGAAGGCGTAGTTGATGTTCTTGCGTATGGGCAGGCCGTAGCTGATGTTGCTCAGGCCGCTGGTGATGTGGATGTCGGGGTACTCGGCCTTGATGCGGCGGCAACACTCTGCGAATACCAGAAGCGCCGTCTGGTCGGTGGACAGGGTGACCACCAGCGGGTCGATGTGCAGCCGGTTCGGGGCGATGCCGTACTGCTTCGCCTTCTCCATGATGGCATGGAACACGTCCATGCGCTTCTCCACCGAATTTGGGATGCCGTCGTTGTCGCACAACAGCGCCACGCATTGCCACTCGGTGTCGGCGATGACGGGGAAGATGGTGTCGATCTTGTCCCCCTCCATCGATACCGAGTTGATCAGCCCCGGTCTGCGGCAGAAGGGCAGCGCCCGCACGCAGGTTCTCGCGCTGGGACTGTCGATGCAGATGGGCACGTCGGTGACGGCCTGGATGTTGCAGATCATCCATACCAGGGTCTCCACCTCCACGGCCTCTTCCACCGAGGCGCACACGTCCCGAAAGGTGGCTCCGGCGTTCGCCTGCAACAGCGCCCGCTCGCGGATAAAGGCTTCGTCCTTCTGGGCGATGGCCTTCGCCACTGCCGGGATCGAGCCGTTCAGCTTTTCGCCTATGATAATCATTTGTCGTTGCCTCCTGCCGTCACGCGGCACGTACTATGCCAATATTATAGTATAATGCGGCCCTGCCGTGCTTCCGCAATTCTACGAAAACCGTGCATTATTGTGGGAAAAATACCTTGCAGAAGAGGACTGTCAGGCATATGGAAAGCATATAAAAAGCAGGGGCGGCGATGCGCCGCCCCTACAACCACTGTGTTTTCAGGGAAAGCTTACTTGACGGTGACCTTGCACTGCAGGCTGGTGCCGCTGGACAGCCTGGCGGTGATGATGCACTTGCCGGCCTTTACGGCTTTGACGTTGCCGTAGGCGTCCACGGTGGCGATGTTGACGTTGTTGGAGGACCAGGTGACGGATTTCTGGCCGCTGACGGTCAGCTTGAAGGTCTCGCCCGTTTTCAGAGTCAGCTGGGTCCTGTTGAGCTTGGCGGACTCGGTGACGGTGACCTTGCAGGTGAGGGTCTTGCCGTCGCTGAGCCTGGCGGTGATGGTGCACTTGCCGGCCTTCCTGGCGGTGACCTTGCCGTTGTCCACGGTGGCGATATTGGCGTTGCTGGAGGACCAGGTGACGGTGCGACCGCCGAGGTTCTTGACGGACAGCGTGTAGGAGCTGCCCACCTTCAGGGACAGTTTGGTCTTGTTGAGCCTGGCGTTATCCTTGACGGTGACCTTGCAGGTGAGGGCCTTGCCGTCGCTGAGACTGGCGGTAATGGTGCACCTGCCGGCCGATATGGCGGTGACCCTGCCGACGGAGACGGTGGCGACGTTGGAGTTGCTGGAAGACCAGGTAACGCTGCGGCCTGCCAGGTTGCTGACGGTCAGGGTCTTGCTGCTGCCTACGTTCAGCTGAAGGGACGTCTTGGACAAGTAAGCCTTGGGATAGGCAACGGTCAGGGTGAGTACACGGGTCTCTCCACTCTCAAGCTGGGCTTCTATGCGCACGACGCCATTGCCAACGGCCTTGACGTAGCCCTTCTCGGATACGGTAGCCACGGCAGGATTGTTCGAGATATAGGTGCTGACGGCTTCGCCGTTCAGGTACAGTTGGATGCTGTCGCCCACGATGGCGTTCATGCGGATATTCCTGTCCAGCAGGAGCAGGTTGGCCTGAACGCTGAAATTGCGCTTGCGCGCCCAATCCGCGGCGTTGGAGCCGATTACGGTGTAGAAGGCGGGCTGGGTGCCGTCGAAGGCGGTGCCCGCGATGACGATGTCCTTGGCCAGCACGATAACGCGGCCCAGGGCGGTGCAGTTGAAGAAGGCGTTTCTGCGGATGGTGGTAACGCCGGAGGGGATGACGACGCTCGACATCGTGGTGTTGTCGATAAAGGCATTCTGGCCGATGATGACGACGTTCTCGGGGATCCTTACGGTGGCGGCGGTGCCGGTGTACTTGACCAGCACACCGTTGGCGTTGATAACGAACGGGGATTCTTCCTCGTTGGATTCAATGGGTTCGGCTTCGTTGGAGACGACAGCCGCTTCAGGGGCTTCGCTGACCAGCTCCAGGCCGTCGGTCAGTTCGATCGATTTATCCGGAATGTCCAGGGTGATGTCCGGTTCAACGCCCTCGATGTCCAGGGGCGCGTCGAGGGTCACCTCCGTCTCGGCCACGGCGCCGAACATGCCAAAGAGCATCAGGGCTACCAGCAACAGTGCCAGCATGCGATTGATAGGTTTCATCATGTCTTCCTCCTCTGATATGTAAGAGTAATCCGTAGTATATCGCGGTTTGCTTTGCGTTGCAAGGACCGGAGATGTTAAGGAAATACCGCATAATTGGGTGGTGGTATGGCGAGGTGAATTTTAGTCAGGCGTGGCTTCGCAGGCTTACTGGCGGTAAGTCAAGGAATTTGCAGGCTGCGGATGGCTGAAAGTCATCCGTCAGGCTGCCACCCATATTGTGCGGTATTTCCTTAAATAAATTGGGCGGTATAGAGGGGTGTTACAGCTCAGCATCGACTCTGTGCTGTAACTGATGGGTTGAGACCATTGAGAAGGGCCGCGGGGGATGCCTGCGGCCCGAAGGGATCATTATTGGTACATTACCGCCTGACGGTGACGTTGCACTTCAGGATGGTGCCGTTGCTCAGCTTGGCGGAGATGATGCACTTGCCGGTCTTGACGGCGGTGATCATGCCAAACTGGTCAACGGTGGCGATATTGTTGTTGTTGCTCTCCCAGGTGACCTTGTTGTTGCCCAGGTTGTTGACAACCAGCTTGAAGGTCTGGCCAACCCGCAGGGTATACCGGGTCTTGTTCAGGCTGGGCTTCTTCTGGGGCTGGGATTTCTGGGTGACAGTCACCTTGCAGGTGAGGGTGGTGCCGTCGGACAGCCTGGCAGTGATGGTGCAGCTGCCGGCCGCCTTGGCGGAGACCTTACCGCTGCTGACGGAGGCGACATTGGGGTAGTTGGAGGACCAGGTGACGCTGCGGTTGCCGCGGTTGTTGACGACCAGCGTGTAACTGTCGCCTACCTTCAGGTTGAGGGTGGTCTTGTTCAGGCTGGGCTTCTTCTGTGGCTGGGATTTCTGGGTGACAGTCACCTTGCAGGTGAGGGTGGTACCGTCGGACAGCTTGGCGGTGATGGTGCAGCTGCCGACCGCCTTGGCGGAAACCTTGCCGCCGTTGACGGAGGCGACGTTGGCGTTGCTGGAGGACCAGGTGACGGTGCGATTGCCGAGGTTTCTGACGTACAGCATGCCGGTCTGGCCCACATACAGGTTGAAGGTGGTCTTGCTCAGGTAGGCCTTCTTCTGGGGCTCACTCTGGACGGTGACGCTGCAGGTGAGGGTGGTGCCGTCGGACAGCCTGGCGGTGATGATGCAGCTGCCGGCCGCCTTGGCATAAACCGTTCCGCCGTTGACGGAGGCGACGTTGGCGTTGCTGGAGGACCAGGTGACGGTGCGGCCGGAGAGGCCATTGACGGTGATGGTCCTGCTCTCGCCAACCTTCATGGTCATGGAGGTGGGGGACAGGCTGGCCGTGGGGGCCTGAACGTAGATGGTGAGCAGGCGTGACACGCCGTTGGACAGCGTGACGGTGATCTGGGCGTTGCCGCTGTTGACGGTTTGCACGATGCCGGAGGCGTTGACCGTGGCCACAGAGGGGTTGTTGGAGATGTAGGAGACAGCCTGGCCATCGTTGATGTAGATCCGATAGGTCTTATTGGGGCTGGTGGTCAGGGTGTAGTTCTGATTCATCAGGATCAGGTTGGACTCCACATAGAACCCGCGAGAGGTCGCGAACTCGGCGGCGCTGGAGTTGACTACGGTGTAGAAGCTGGGGGTCTCACCATTGAAGGCCGAGTTGGCGATGGTGATGTCCCTGGCCAGTACGGTAACGCTGGACAGATTGACACAGTTCACGAAGGCCTGGGTGTGAATCGTTTTCACTGTCTCAGGAATCACGACGCTCTGGATGCTATCGTTGCCAGCGAAGGCTTTGCTCTTGATATCGACGACGGATTTGGGGATGACGACAAGCGAATCGCTGCCGGTATACTTGACCAGCACGCCATACTTGTTGATCCTGAACGGAGAGACGTTGTCTTCCGGCGCCTCGCCCGCGTTGGACGCGATGGCCGCTTCGGGCGCTTCGCTGACCAGGCCCGGGTCTTCCAGGTCCAGGCTGTTCAGGTCGTCCAGATCCAGGGACACGTCGGGGGTGTCATCGGTATCCAGTTCGATGTTCTCAATGTCCTGGGGCGCGTCGAGCGTCACTTCCATCTCCGCAACCGCGCTGAACATGCCACAGAGCATCAGCACAGCCAAAAGAATGGCCAGGAAACGATTCAGGTGTTTCATGTTGGTTTCCTCCTCTTATGATAAAGTTACCACCTGTACTATACCCTAAACCATAGTAAAAAGCAAGTATTATTGGTTATAAAAAGGATAAAAAGTTAATTGTCGGTAACATCTCAGCGCCCCCCTGGTAAAGTGTCTCGGCATGGCCTGACGACCGGCCAGCTCCCTTTGACTCCCCCGGTCAGCTATGCGGGGGCCTGAACGGGAGCCTGTAAGGGGGATTTCGTGCACTCCGGCGACTCTGAAAAGACCCTCGGGAGCTGGCACGCGAGA
This sequence comes from uncultured Eubacteriales bacterium, assembly GCA_900318045.1. Classification (GTDB taxonomy): domain Bacteria; phylum Bacillota; class Clostridia; order Christensenellales; family Aristaeellaceae; genus UBA2862. Next base: position 1,026 of record ONJE01000007.1, on the reverse strand, counting down.
AGCTGACTGAGGCAGTTGCGCTGAGAAGTAACAACAGTTACCGGATTGCCGAGGCGTCGAAGGCGTTTTCGATGTGGCGGATCTGGCCGGGAAGCACCTCGATCACGTCGAAGCGCACGGGAACGTCGGTGAGCCGGTTTTCCTGCAGGTACAGCTGGGCTGTGCGCAGGATGTGGGACTGCTTTTGCCGGTCCACGGCCTCTGCGGGCCGTCCGTAGCGCAGGGACGAGCGGCGCTTGACCTCGACGAACAGAAGCGTCTTCCCTTGCCGGGCGATGATGTCGATCTCGCCGGTGGGGCGGCGGTAGTTCGCCTCCAGGATCTTCGCGCCCTTTTGCAGCAGGAAGGCCTTCGCGTCGGCCTCGCCCTGGGCGCCGATGCTGCGCCGGTTCATACCCCTTCCCCCAGTATGCCCCGGATGAAGGAGCGCCGGTGAGCGGGACAGGGGCCGTACTGCTTCAACGCGGCGATGTGCTCGGCGGTGCCGTAGCCCTTGTTCCGGGCGAAGCCGTACATCGGGTATTTCCCGTCCAGTTCGATCATGTAGCGGTCACGGGTGACCTTCGCCACGATGGATGCCGCCCCGATCATGTAGCTGAGGGCGTCGCCATGGATGAGGGACCGGGCCTGGCAGGGCAGGCGCAGGCCCTGCACGGCGTCGATGAGTATGACGCTGCCGCCAAAGCCCGCCGCACAGGTCTCCATGGCCTTCTTTGTGGCGTTCAGTATGTTGATCTCGTCGATCTCCTCCGGCCATATAAAACAGGTCTCGGCGTAATCGGCGGCCTCCATCAGCTGGGGAAGCAGGGCTTCGCGCCGCTTTTCCGACAGCTTCTTGGAGTCGTCCACGCCCATGACCAGCCTGTCCGACGGGATGGATACGCAGGCGGTGACCACCGGCCCGGCCAGCGGGCCGCGGCCCACCTCGTCGATGCCGGCGACGACATGCCCCTGGGCCCACAACTCGCGCTCGATTGCCGTCAGCCGGTGCAGCTTTTCCGCCGGGGTCTCCCGCTTCCTGCGGGG
>ONJE01000159.1 GCA_900318045.1 uncultured Eubacteriales bacterium | reverse complement strand
CCAGTAAGCCTGCGAAATTTGCAGGCGCATCTGACGAAAAATGCACTCGCCAATCGACTACCTTAATTGTGCGGTATTTCCTTAAAAAAGCCTTCCCCCGGCGCCTTTGGCGCGCTTCAGGGAAAGGTGGCATTTGCGCAGCAAATGACAAAAGAGGTCGCTCTCCTTGAACCGTTGCAGCTTTGCAACCGGCCTTCAGGAGAACGACCTCTTCCGGTTTCGGCAAAACAATGCAAGCATTTTTTGCCGAAACCACCTTCCCCTGAACCGCAGGCTGCGCCTGCTGGGGAAGGCTTTTGGTTGTCACGCGCTTTCAGGAACTGCCGCCCATATTGTGCGGTATTTCCTTAAAGGCACTCTTTACTGAAACGGTTCCTTCGCCGCCCGGTGCAGCCGGATCTCGTCCACCACGGCGTTGCCCCGGTGGGCGATCAGGTACGCGGCCAGCTCGGCCACCTCCTCGGGCTGGATCATGCCCTCCGGGGACAGGTCCGGCCTTGCCACGGCGATCATGTCGGTATACACCCCGCCGGGGGAGATCATGTGTACCCGTATGCCCTCGGCGCTGACTTCCCTGGCCAAAGCCTTCGTCAGCCCCAGCAGGGCGTGCTTCGAAGCCGAATAGGCCGCCTGCCCCGCGTAGCCCTGGTGGGCCGTCACCGAGCCGATGTTGATGATCGTGGGGCAATCCGACAGGCGCAGCAGCTTCAGCGTCCGCTGGCACAGCACGAAGGGGGCCTTCACGTTCAGCGCCATGATGCGGTCGAAGTCCGCCTCCTGAATCGCCTCAAAGGGGCAGTTCAGCGCCATGCCCGCGTTGTTCACCAGCACGTCCAGGCCCTTGAAGTGGCCCTCCAGTATGCGCATGATGTCGTCGATGCCCTTTGGCGTGGTGATGTCGGTGGGCAGCACCAGCATGTCCAGGGGGCGGCCGGTCATCGCCGCCGTGCGCATCAGCTTGTCGGCGCTGCGCCCCACCAGGGCCAGCTTCATGCCCTCCTCGGCCAGCCGCAGCGCGATGGCCCGCCCGATGCCGCTGCCCGCGCCGGTGATCAGCGCCCGCTTGCCGTTCAGGTCGATGGTATGCAGCATGTTGTCCTCCTCGTCATGTCATTGCCGCGGCCAGGCAGAATTGCGCGCTTTCCACGCACGGTATGGCGTCGCCGCTGCAATACGACTTCTGTCCTGTTATTTCCTGGTTCTGTTCAGTCCGGCGGGGAGACGAGGGAACAGGGAACAGGGAACAGGGAACAGGAAAAGCCGCGCGCGAAGCGATACAACCAAGACAAAGGAAACGTTTCCGCGATAAAATGAGTTGCGAAATCCCTGAAAACCCTGTAGCAGCGATACTGGCACTACAATGACATTTATTCGAAAAGGGCGTCGCCGCTGCAGCGTGTTCGATTTCATAATCCACGCGTCAGCCGCCATTCCTGTTCCCTGTTCCCTGTTCCCTGTTCCCTTTTTACTTCCCTTTGCGTATCCGTAAACATCTCGATAAATCAGAAATTCCCCAACCGAACAGTTCCGCTTCAGGTTCAGATTGGTTTCCCTCCCGGCAGCTCCGCCAACACCCCGATGCCCAGCGATTGCAGGAATTTCAATCCCTTATCGTACAGATCCCTGCGCTCCAGGTGCTCCGGGGCGTGGGCGTCGAAGCCGATGATGGCCTTCACGGGGTATTGCGCCGCGATCTCCCAGAACTGCCCGCACGGATAGCCCAGCTTGTCCCACTCCTGTATGCGGGCGTGGTACTGTATGCCCAGCAGGTTGTACTCCAGCGGGATGTCCAGCGCCACGGCGGCCTGGCAGATGTCCCGGCTGGCGGCGGCGCACTCCGCGTCAAAGCTGGCATAGACGTGGCAGAACAGGTCCGGATGGGCCACGTAGTCGTAGATGCCCGTCTCCATGCCCGCGATGGTGCGCTCGGCGTAGCGAATCACATGCTCCGCCCGGCTGCAGCGCCCGAAGTAGAAGCCGCCCCGGTCGGAAAGCACGCTGTGGTCCCCCTCGTCGGTGCCGTCGTAGTGGTTGCCCAACAGCACGTAGTCCAGGTATTGGGCCTTCAGGTCCCTCAGCCAGCCGAACCAGGCGGAAAAGGCCTCGCACTCCAGCCCCACCGGGATTGCAATCTGCCCGGCGTACTTCTCCCGCAGCGCCAGCACCGTCTCCAGGTAGCCGGGAAACTGGTCCCAGCGCATGCGCATGTCGCTGACGAAGCCGCTGGTGTAGGGCCAGGGGGTGTGGTCCGCGAACCCCAGCACCGAAAACCCGGCCCCGATGGCGCGGCGCACATATTCCTCCTCCGTCCCCCGGGCGTGCATGCACCGCCAGGTGTGGGTGTGGTAGTTTACCAGCATATCCGGCATGTCACTCCAACTCCTCAACAAACTTCGTGATCGCCTCGGCCAGCTCGCCCCGTGTGACGCCGTCGGGGCTCGCGGTGGCGGTCAGCGGCTCGACGGTCTGGCCCACCACGGCGCTCAGCATCCCCCAGATGTCCTCGGGCAGTATGGGGGCGTTCAGGTCGGTGTCATTGGTCACCAGGCCGTACTCCACGAAGGCCGCCAGGGCCTCGTTGGCATCCCGGTTGCCGCCCACCAGCACGTACAGCGCGGCCAGCAGGTCGCTCTGAGTGGCCGGCGCGTCCACGCCGAAATCCCCCTCGGACGCCGGGGCCATGAAGCCCTGCTCGAAGGCGAAGCGCACGGCGTCGTAGTGGTCGCTGCCCTCGGTCACGTCCGCCAATTCCACCTGGGTGTTGTCCACCGCGCCGAAGGGGTTCAGCACGGCGTCGAACAGTTCGGCGTTTTCATTGATGGCGGAGGCCGCGCCGGCGGTCATCCGGTTGCCGTTCTCCAACAGCTTCGCGTACAGTTCGGCGTCCGCGTGTACCGTCTCGGGGGTCACCTGCTTCAGCTGGCGCATCCATTCCAGCTTCCGGGCGGGGTCGAGGCCATGCAGGGCGTCCGTCGCCGCGCTGATCGCGCCGGAAAGCGCGCCCTCGGGCATGGCGTAGTTGGAATAGGCATTCATGATGTAGCCGTCCAGGGTGTCCTGGTCCAGCTCCATATTGGCGATCTGCTCCGGCAGCTGCTCCAGCACCTCAAAGGTTTCGGCGATATTCGGGTCGCGGTAGGCGTAGATCATGAAGTAATCCTCGCCGGTGGCGGCCCAGGGGGTGTATACCCCGTACTGGTCACGCAGCTGGGGTACCAGGAGGGCGTCGCTCACCAGGTTGTTCACGGCGTCCAGGCGGGCGTCGAAGGCCTCCAATCCAACCGCAGTCAGGCTGCCGGCGATCATGTTGTACTGCACGCCGCTGTCGATGACCAGCGCCTCCCGCTTCTCGGGTACGGGGAAGTCGTACTGCGCGGGGGTGATTTCCCTTTCGTCCAGCGAGGCCAGGAATTTGTCGGACAGCTCCCGGTTCAGGGCGATGCTCGCCTCGTTGCCGGCGCAGAGCGTCACGGCGCCCCTGCGGTTGTTGAAATAATCCTGGATGCCCTTCAGCTTTGCCACCACGGCCTCCGGGTCGTCGGCCAGCAGCTTCTCCACGCCGTCCAGGAATTCGTAATAGTTCACGTCCCCGGCGTAGCTGCTGTAGGCGTACCGTTCGCTTTCGCTAGCCACGGTGCGGCGCACCATCGTGCTGACGGGATCGGCGGTGATATTGCTCTTCATCTCGGCCTTCAGCGCCTGCACCTGCTCCAGCAGCTTCGCCGGGTCGTCCACCTTCGTGTCGTACAACAGCTCATGGATCAGGTCGTAGCCTGCGGCCAGGTCCTCATCGAGGGCGATCCAGCTCATGCACAGGTAGGGGTGATAGCCTTCCCCATTCTCCAGCGGAAGCGACAGGTAGATGCTGCCGCTGTACAGGTAGCGGCTGAACAGGTTCGCCAGCTCGGCCCTGGTATGGGCGGCGGTATCCAGCTGCTTGATCAGTTTGGTGTACAGCACGAACCAGTGGATGTCCTCCTGGGGCAGGCCGGCGGCGTCCAGGAGGATGTTGGTCTGGCTGATGCCCTCCACTTCCGCGACGGCGTCGATGTGTCGGATGCCGTCGTCGCCGGTGGCGTCGTTCACCTGGTACTGTTTGATCTCCTCGGGCAGCGACGCCACGGTCTCGGCCTTCAGCCGGGCCACGTACTCGGCGGAGTGGTCCTCGGGGGGCTCGGCGTTCGTCGCCGCCACCAGCTCGGCGATTTCATCGTCGCTCATGGCCGCCTTTACGTCGGCCAGCTTCTTCTCCAGGGCTTCGTCACCAGCCTCCTTTGCGCCGGGCTCGGGCCAGGTGGTCACCAGCGCGGTGGTCCTGCTGTCCTTCAGCCAGCGGCCGGCCACATCGGCGTACACGCCGTCCCGGTTCCACGCGTCCATTTTGAACAGGCCGTCCTGGTAGTCCTGGAAGTCCCAGCAGTTGCCGCTGTTGGCGTATCGGCCAATCATATTCGTGATGATGCCCACGGGGTCGCTGCCCTCCCGGGTCAGCCGGGCGGAGATGGCCAGCGAGGCGGCCACGGTATCCACCAGCGCCTGGGGGAAGCCTTCCTTTGCCACCTTCGCGATTTCCTCGTCCACGATGGCCTTGAAGGCGTCCGCGTCGCCGGGGTCCACATTCGCGGCGGTGAACACGATGGCGTCCTCGGGGCCCTTCATCTCGATGTAGGCGCCAAAGCGGCCGTAGGGGATGGCCGCCTGGAGCCGCTGCTGGTAATCGGAGGCGTTGACCGCGAAGAGATCGGTCATGGTGTCCAGCGCGAGCTCGTCCGCCAGTTTCTGCTTCAGGCCGGGGCAGACGAAAGCGTACTGGATCACCGAGGCGTGCTCGGTGCTTGAGCCCTCCTCCACCGGGAAGGGCAGTGACTGCACCACCGGCTCGGTGATGGGGGTGTAGCGCGCGTCGTTCCGGGCGAATTCCCGCTGCTCATAGGCCGAGAAGTAGCCGTCCAGCAGCTGCAGGAAGGCCCTGTAGTTGTCCAGCTGGCCGTAGAGGTAGGCCGCGCAGTTGGAGGGATGGTAGTACCGGTCGTGGTAGTCCTTCAGCGCCTGCCAGGTCATGTCCGGGATGTCCTCCGGCGCGCCGCCCTCACTGTTGCCCGCCATCGAGCCGGGGAAGGCAGCGCGCATCAGGTTCAGGGACGCCTGCCACTGGAGGTCGGTCAGGCCCAGCATCTCGGAATACACGGTGCCCTCGATCGTCAGCGGGTCCTCCGGGCGCTCCAGCCGGTAACGCCAGGCCTCGGTGCGGAAGATGCGCTCGTTTTCCATGATGATGGGGTTGAAGCAGGCGTCGGTGTAGAACTCCGCCAGCTTCAAGAGCTGCGCCTCGGACAGGCTGGCGATGGGATACGCCGTGAACCACTTCTCCGTCATGGCGTTCAGGAAGGTGTTGTAGGTCTGGTATTTCAGGTTGTAGAACATCTGCTCGCCGGGGTACTTCTCCGAGCCCTGAATCGTGGCGTGCTCGAACACGTGGGGCAGGCCGGTGTTGTCGATGGGCTCGGTAAAGAAGGCCAGGTCGAAGGCCCGGTTCGTGTCGTCGTTGGCGATGTAGTACACCTCGCCCCCGGTCTGCCTGTGCCTGAAGCGCAGTATGGTGGCGTCCATCAGCGGGTAGTCCCGGGTTTCGACGACCTCGAAGCCGTGCACCACGTCCCCCACCGCGGGCAGCGCGGCAGCTTCCTCCGCCACCGCCCCGGCCACCATCCCCAGCGCCAGCGCGAGGGTCAGCAGCAAAGCAAGCATTCTTTTCATATTGTACCTCCGTATTCTATCGGTAAAAAAACGATACGTCACATGTGCATTATACCATAATACACACTGCCCGTACCGTTTTCAGATATTTCAAATTTGTAAACAAATTCTGATTTGTCGAGCTGACGCGCAGGGATTAGGGATTAGGGAATAGGGATTAGAAATAGCGACTGCCGCGTTCCAAACGCTAACTTACCGGGGAG
>ONJE01000149.1 GCA_900318045.1 uncultured Eubacteriales bacterium | reverse complement strand
GGCGTCGCTTTCTCAAGCTCCATGTTGTCAAAAATACCCCGATATGATACAATACAGGTACAATACATAAGCAGAAGGCGCGGAGGTGTGTGCTGTTGACGGAGGAGAGTCTGTATCTGTCCTTTTCCGGCATTCGCGTCCACTTTCGCGTCGTCCGGCCCGACGTCCCCATCCGCAGCCGCATCATGCTTTTGGCCTCGCCGATGATCTGTGCCTTCCACTGGCGCAAACTGCTGCCGGAGCTCTCCGGTCTGGGATGCCTGGCGGTGCTGGTGGACCTCCCCGGCTTCGGCCATGGCGACCCAAGCGCGCCCCAGGACGCAGACGTCCGGGCGAACCTGATCTGGGGCATACTGGACGAAGTGGACAGGAGTATGGAAACTCCCCTGTCCCTGTGGCATCTGGCCGGTCACGGCACCGCCTGCGCTACAGTGCTCCACATGGGCGCTCTGTACCCCGACAGTGTAAAATCACAGATACATCTGTCTCCCCTGTTCTCCGTGGACAAATCGTTCAGAAGGCCCGAAGCCCGGGAACGCTTCTACGCCGAAAACATTCTTCGCCCGGGTGATTTCCGCCGCCTGATCGAGGGTTGGGCAGGCTTCCCCCTGGACGATTACATCATCGACCGCATGCGCGCGCCACTGACGCGGCAGGGTATGCGCAGGACCTTTGATCAGATGCTGCGCTGCGCCATCAACCCACCCAGGGAAGGCGTGGGGTTCTGTCCCACCATGACCCTGCTGGGTGGGCGCGACCCGCTGCTGGACGATGTGCGGCTGAACCAGGCAAAGAACCTGCTGGGCGACTCTGAAACCCACCGGCTGGCCTCCGCGGGACACTTTCCGATGGAAACTCACAGCAAGGCACTTCGGGATTACCTGAGGGGCTGGCTGCGCTACAATGATCGATAAGGAAGTATAAACATGCCGAAGCTCGAACCCTATTCCCGCAAGCTGGATTACAGCTACCAGCTGGGGGTTTTTCCATCGCTGATGCTGCTGGAGGCGAAGCCGGACTGCGCGTCGCGGCTGCTGCTCCATTCCCAGGGGCTTGAGAACGAAGGCGTCGTCAAGCTGCGCATGCGCTGCGCCGAGCTGGGCATACGCGAGGAGTTGGCCGACCGGGTGCTTCGGAGGGAATCAAAGAAGGACAACTGCTATGCGGGGCTGGTGCTCAGGAAATATGAATCCGACCTGTCCCCGGCATTGAGTCACGCTGTGCTGTGTCAAATCTCGGACAACGGCAACGCCGGTACAGCCATGCGCTCGCTGTTGGGCTTCGGCATACGGGACGTGGCCTTTGTGCGTCCCTGCGTGGATGTGTTCGACCCCCATGTGCTTCGTGCATCCATGGGCGCTTTCTTCAAGCTGCGGGTCAGGACCTACGACAGCTTTGACGCCTACCGGGACGACTTTCCCGACAGGCCCCTCTACCCCTTCATGCTGGATGGGGCTCAGCCACTTGACGCCGTGGCTGCCCGTGCCACAGCGCCCTTTTCGCTGATATTCGGCAATGAGCAGACCGGGCTGCCTCCCGACTTCGCGAAGGTCGGACAGAGTGTATTGATCCCACAGAGCGATGAGATCGATTCGCTTAACCTGGCGGTGGCAGTTTCGGTTGGCGCCTATGTATTCACGAGAGGACATCTCTAAAAACCATCGCGCCGTCCGGCGAGATGAATTTTAGAGTGTGTTTCAAAATGCAGGGAGATGCAATTTCGAGTGGATTCGCCTGCATTTCAAGGCGATTTTCCGCAGGCTTAGTGGGGCTAAGTCAAGGAAAATCAACGCCGAAATGCAGGCAAAGACGTCGAAATTGCGCTTCAGGCATTTTAGAAACACGCTCTAGTCAAATCTGACTTGCAAAAGACGCAGGCTACCTGATGGGCAGTCAAGGTTTTTGAAAGTCGGAGATGGCTGGAATTCAGCCGCCCGACGGTGATGAGCGTTTTTAGAGGTGCCCGAGAGACAGGCAATAACAACGGAGGTCGATAACGTGTTTTTCCGCGGTTACAGCATACTCTGCAATATCGCCCGTCCCGAGGCCTTGCCCTCGCCTGTGGCCACAGGCCCGGCGAAGGAGTGGGCCAACGCCGGCGCGCACCTGGCTATGAGTCGCGACCTGCCCGCCATGAGTCTCTCCCAGCGACTGGCCGATCCCGGGGCTTATGTGCGCCTGCAAAGGGGACGTCGGCAGGCCCTCGAGGCACTGATGGCTGTGGAGCCGGACGGGCCTCGCCTTGAACGGGTCGTCGATCTGATCTGCATGATCGTGGAGGAATCCAGCTGGGCGGAAAACCCGAAGGGCACGCCCTTTGACGACGACCGGCACCCCCGCATCGATTTCCAGTCTGCCGAGACGCTGATGCTGCTGGCCTGGGTGCAGCGCGCGATGGGCGATCGGCTGGGCGCGCGGGTATCGGCCAAGCTGCAATATGAGGCCCGCAGGCGGGTATTCTCCCCCTTCCTTGCCCACACCGACTACCCCTTCATGCGCTTTGCAGGCCCGCGCAAGGCGCTGGCGGATAAGCCGCTGTGTATTCTCAGTGATATACTGCTCGCCTCCGTGCTTTTGGAGACGGACGCCGGACGCCGGGGCGCGGTGATGAAGCAGGCGCTGCGATTGATTGACCAGGCCGTGCAGGCACGGGAATCCCGCCCGTCGACACTGGCAAACGAGCTGGCGGAAACCGCGGCGGTCACCGACCTTTGCATGCTGTTGCGTAAATTGACGCGGGGGCAATTGGACATGACCGAAGTCTACCCCACCAGCGACTGGCTCGATGCGCTGTTGGTGCCGTGGATCGAGGGTGATTGCTTCGTCGATCCCGTCACGGGCAACATGAAGCCGGGGCTATCCGGTCAATCGCTGTTTCGCGTGGGTCTGGCCAGCGGTGACGAAGCGCTGACCGCCCTGGGGGCGACGCTGCACCATCAGAACCGCGTGCCATCCGCCACGGTGACGGGACGCATGCTGGACCTCTCCTGCGCCGGTATGCTTTCCGCCCAGGTGGACAGGCCCCCGAAGCTGAAGCATGCGTCCACGGCGCGCAACCGGCTGATGCTGTCGCGCTTCAGCAACATGACCTGTGTGTTGCACGCAGGCGGTGACCGGGCAAACGCCGGAAGCCTGGTGCTTTTCGCCGACGACAAGCCGATATTGGTGGAGACACCCAAGTACGCCTCGCTGCCGCTGATCGACGGCGTTGCCCAGCTGGCTGTTCCCTGGGAGTACGCCCCGGAGTCCGCCTTTGGCGCAGACGTCTGCCCTGCCGACTTTGAAACCCAACCCGACCGGGATCTGTTGAGCGTAGACCTGACCCACGCCTGGCCGACACACCTGGGCGCACGTTCGATACAGCGCACGGCTTTGGTGTGTCGCGAGGATGCGTCTCTTCAGCTTGTGGACGCCTTTGACTTAGAGAAGGCATCGACGATCACATTCCGCTTTATCACACCCCAGAAGCCCGAAGTCATCAAACCCGACGGTGCAACTCCGGCAGGGGTTCGCCTCGGGCCGATCTGCCTGAGCTGGGAGGAGGATATGCGCTGCGATGTTGCGACGCTCGACGAGTGCTTTCCAACCGGCAACCTTGACTTGCAACCAGTAAGCCTGCGGTTTTTCGCCTTGAAATGCAACCTGATGGCCTCGAAACTGCATCTCCCGGCATTTAGAAACACACTCTAAGGAGATACCGCACATATTGTGCGGTATCTCCTTAGGTTATATCTTCTAATCCAGCTTCTTCAAAAACTCAAGCCCGTTGAAGGTATCGTAGACTCGTACACCGCCCAGGCCACCGATCGGGCGGCCCGACAGCACGGTTCCCGTTCTGAACAGCAGGCCCATGATCGGCAGACGGTTGACCAGCGTCATCTGAATGTCACTGTATATCTTTTGAAGCATGGCCTCGTCAGAGGCGGAATCCACGCGCTCCAGCAGCTGATCCATATCGTCGCTGCTGTAATGATTCATATTGAGCGAACCCCTGCTCTTCAAGAGCGGCGAGAGGCTCGGCACCTCGCTGAGGTTGACCCCCACCAAGGCGAGATCAAACTCCCCGTCCTTCATCAGCTGGCGCGTGCGCTCCTTGGAATAGATCGTCACTGTCACGTTGAAGCCCACGGTGCGCAGGTAATCGGCGATCAGGTTCGCGGCGTTTTCGCGGATGTTGTTGCTGCTCTCGTTGTAGGTGATGATGGACAGCGTGGGCTCCTGCACCATCACGCCGACGTGCTTGTTCAGCGTCCCGTCGCCGGTCAGGTCGTACCAGCCGAGGTTGTGCATCAGCTGCAATGCCCGTTCGGGGCTGTAATAGTAGATGGCACTCTGGCTCTCGTACAACCATGACGAGGGCGGCAGCGGTACCTCGCACTGGACGGCCATGTCCAGGTATCCGTTGGACGCAATCACAGAGCGGTCGATGGCGTACATGATGGCCTGGCGCACGCTGGCATCGGCAGTCAGCATGCCGTCGGACAGGTTTGGCACCAGCATCTCGTAGGTCAGCGTCGGATAGTCGATACTGGTCATGCCGGAGAGCTTCCGGCTGAGGGATGCCTTCGGGCTCTTGGTCGAGAGCATGTCGATCTCGTGCTTGCGGATGCCCTCGATGGCGTCGCCGACGTTGTAGTAGCGCTTGAGCAGCACGCTCTTGATCCCGGGCTGCTGCTTCCACCACAGCGGATTGGCCTCCAGCCGAACGGTACCCTCTGCGTTGGCCTGTATGTACCAATAGGGCCCGGTGCCCCGGGGCAGGTCGTCGTAAAGGGTGTCGTACTGCATCACCGGGAAGACCATGGCGTACAGCGTCAGCAGGCTGGTGTTCTTCGCGGTCACGGTCAGTCCGTAGATGTCCGTGGGAGAGGCGTCCATGTTTTCGATCACCTGCAGCCGTTCGTAATAGGGATTCTCCTCCCCTGCCTGCATCAGCGTCTGGTAGCTGCGCACCACATCATAGGCGGTCAACTCGTAGCCATTGTGAAACTGTATGCCGCTGCGCAGGTTGAATATCCAGTTTTTGCCGTCCTGCACCCAGTTGTTGGCCAGCATCGGCACCGGCTTCAGGTTTTCGTCCAAATCCACCACGCTTTCAAATACAAGCTGGTTAACGCTGATCATGCTCCAGATGTCGGTGGCGACCGGGCTGTAGGTCAGGTAGCCGGGTTCAACATACCCGATAGACAGGTCGGCGTCCGTCATATTCACCTGGGGCAACAGCGGCTCCTGCTGTTGAACGGTCGGATCGGTGGCTTGAAAGCCGCCGCCCAGATCCGTCGCGACATCATTTGACGGCTCTGTCGCCTGGAAATCGCCGCCCAAATCTGAGGCGACGTCGTTGAACGGCTCCGCGCCCTGAAAACCGTCGCCAAGGTCGGAAGCGATGTCGTTTGGCTGGCCGGCGGCCCCGTAATCGCCGCCCAGGTCAGCAGCCAGGTCGTCGGCTTCGGCAAGCCCCCCCAGCAACAGGCACATCAGCAGCGCCAGTGCTCTAACGAGCTGCAGGCGCGTACAGTTCCTTGTATTTCTCATAGTACTTCAATACCCTCTTGACATAGGTGTCCGTGGCGTCGGACGGAATGGTTTGCAGCGTCTCGCCGTCCGCAGTGTATTCCGGGTTGGCCAGCCAGCCGTCCACCGTACCTTGACCGGCATGGTACGCCGCGATGGCGCAGGTCAGGTTACCCCTGAAGCGGCGAATCAGGTAACCCAGATACCAGCAGCCATATTGTATGTTGGTATTCGGTTCGAAAAGGCTGCCCTCCTGATAAACCTCATCGCATTTGCCCGCCACCCATTGGGCGGTGGAGGGTAACAGCTGCATCAGCCCCTGGGCGTTGGCCTCGGAGACGGCGTCCGGCAGGTAGCTGGATTCAGCCAGGATCACCGCGGCGGGAAGGGCCGGGTCGAGGCCGTTCTCAGCGGCATTCGAGCGAATCTCCGTTTCGTATGCCATGGGATACACCTGCACCGTGGTTTCCGGCCGTTGCACGAACAGAAGCCACAATCCCATGCCCAGCAACGCCAACACCAGCACGGCGATGACGACTGCCGCCGCAATGCGACGATTGCGACGGGTCCTGCGCTTGCGTCGCCGTTCCCCTTTCTTAGGAGAGGGCGAGGCCTTTGCCGGCATTGTCATCCGTTCATGCATTTTTACTCTAACCTCGATATTGCCCGATCAACCTTTCTCCGCCCGCCTCTGTGCAGCCCGGTAGAGCTGCTCCAGCTCGGCCTGGGTGCGCTCGATGGGGCGATCGGTATTGATCACATGGGTGGCCCGTGCGTTGCGCTCCTCCAGGGGCATCTGGCTCTCGATGCGTGCCAGGGCGTCTTCGGGGCTCAGCCCGTCGCGGGCAACGATGCGGGTGATCTGCCGTTCCTTAGGAACGGACAGCGCCCAGGTTTCGTCGCACAAGGCGTCCATACCCGTCTCGAACAGCAGCGGCACGTCCAGGATCACCACCTCAACCCCGGCCCGGGCGGCCTCGTCCATGGCCCTGAGCATGTTGCGCTGAACCAGCGGATGCAGTATGCCCTCCAGGGCGCGTCGGGCAGGCTCGTCAGCAAACACCAGCTTGCCCAGCCTGCCCCGATCCAGCGATCCGTCCTTTCGAAAGACATTGTCGCCGAACACCCGGCGTATCTCGTCCAGGGCCTCGCCATCCTCGGCGGTCAGCGAACGGGAAACCTCGTCCGCGTCGAAATGCGCCGCCCCCAGGGATTCCAGGAAGCGGGCAGCCTCCGACTTTCCACAGCCGATGCCCCCGGTAAGGCCGATGACATAGGGCTTATTTGCAAGCACGCCAATCCCCTCCAATGGTTATATCGGTGCGCAGCGGCACGGACAGCGTCATCACACCCTCCATGCAACGGCGCAGCAGGTCGCAAACCGCTTCAGCCTCCGCCTCGGGAGCCTCCACGATGAGCTCGTCGTGGACCTGCAATATCAGCTTTGCCGCAAAGCCGCCTGCCTTCAGCTCCCGGTCCACCGCAATCATCGCCAGTTTGATGATGTCCGCGGCGGTACCCTGTATGGGGCTGTTCATTGCGCAGCGCTCGCCAAAGGCGCGCACGGCATAATTGGAGCTGGTCAGCTCAGGCAGGTAGCGCCTGCGGTTCATCAGTGTGGTGACGTAGCCCTGGGCGTAACCCTTCTTGACCGCGTCGTCCATGTACGCCTTCACACCGGGATAGCGGTCGAAATAGCGGTCAATGAACGCTTTGGCCTCGAAGCGACTGACGCCGATGTTCTTCGCCAGCGTAAATTCGGAGATGCCATAGACGATGCCGAAGTTTACAGCCTTCGACGCCGAGCGCATCTGGCTGGTTACCTGGTCCAGGGGCACGCCGTAGACCTCAGAGGCCGTGCGGGCATGGATGTCCTGGTCCATCAGGAAGGCGTTGATCATCGTGTCGTCGCCGGACATATGGGCCAGTACCCGAAGCTCGATCTGGGAATAGTCGGCATCCACCAACAGCCAGCCGGGCCTCGCCACAAAGGCCCCGCGTATGGCCTTGCCCAATTCGGTGCGCACCGGAATGTTTTGCAGGTTTGGCTCGGAGGAGCTGATGCGCCCGGTGGCGGTGCCCACCTGGTCGAAGCGCGTGTGGATACGGCCGTTTTCATCCTGCATCGGGATCAGCGCGTCGATGTAGGTGGATTCCAGCTTTTGGTACTTCCGGTACTCCAGCACCTTGCCGCAGATGGGGTAATCGTCCGCCAGCTGTTCCAGCACCTCGGCGTTGGTTGAAATCTTCTTCTTTGGTGAGGGGATCCCCAGCTTGCCAAACAGCAGCTCACCCAGCTGTTTGGGGGAATTCAGGTTTATACGTTCCCCCGCCATCTCCGCGATCTCGTCAGTCAGGCGCTGTATCTGGGCCCGAAACGTGACGCCCAGGTCCCTGAGCACGTCGGCATCCACCAGGAAGCCCTCGTCCTGCATACCCCTGAGCACATAGGCCAAAGGCAGCTCGATGTCGCTGTAGACCAACTCAAGCGCGTTCTGACTGAGCTGTTCCCGTTGCATGAGGGCAAGTTTACGCACGGCCGTGGCGGGGTGAACCTGGTAGCCCTCGATTCCCTCCTGCGCGCACAGCGATTTCGCATCGAAACCAGGGCGCTGCGGATTCAGGGCGTAGGCGGCCAGCATCACGTCAGTGATGTCACCCCTGATCCTGCCAATGTCCATCGGTATCGACTTGATATCCCACAGCGCTTTCGGGCATTCCGCCTCCAGCAGCGGCAGTGCGGCCTGCCACGCCTCTGCGTCGGTCATGCCCGGCGAAAGCAGGTCGCCGCCCATGGCCATGGACAGCCGCGCGGTGTCAGTGGCCACCGTAAAGTGGTCGTCCAAATGGAGCGCCGCCCACTTCGCCGTGCCTGCCAGTGCCATAATACGCGCGGCAAGCGCGTCCTGTGCGTTGAATTCCTCGATCGGGGGCAGTGCTTCCGCTTCGGCGAGCGGCGCTTTTATGGATTCCACGGCGCCTTGGGGCAAAACCGCCTTTGCCACGTCTGTCAGCCGGCGTATGGCGGCATTCATGCGCAATTCACGCAGCCGGGGCAATGCGGCAGCGATGTTCCCCAGCTTCCAGGCCTCGGGATTGACATCTATGGGCGCGTTCCGGTCGATTTTCGCCAGATCATAGCTCATCTCAGCCAATGCCCGTCCGTCCACCAGGCGCTCCTTCAGCTTGCCCTTCTGCTCCGTGGGCGCGGCGTCAAGCACCTTTTCCAGGCTGCCGTACTGCTGCACCAGCTTCAGCGCTGTCTTTTCCCCCACCCCGGGCACGCCGGGAATGTTGTCGGAAGTGTCGCCCATCAGGCTTTTCACGTCGATCAGCTGGACCGGCTCGATGCCGTATGTCTCGCGGATGTAATCCGGGGTGACCCGCACGGTGTCGGTGATGCCCTTCTTGGTATAGAGGATCGTGGTCCTCGGGCCTGACAACTGGAAGGAATCCCTGTCACCGGTGACCAGCATGGCTTCCAGTCCCTCCCGCTCACAATACAGGGAGACGGTGCCCAGTATGTCGTCGGCCTCGTAGCCCTCCGCCTCCAGGATCGTTATGCCCATCTCACCGATCAGCTCACGAATCAACGGATCCTGAGCCCGCAGCTCATCGGGCATAGGCTTTCGGTTGGCCTTGTAGCCGTCGTACATCCTGGCCCGGAAGGTGGGCGCGTGCATGTCGAAGGCCACCGCCAGGCTGTCCGGACATTCTTCCTCAATCACCTTCAGCAGCATCATCACAAACCCGTGCACCGCGTTGGTGGGCGTGCCGTCCGGCGCGGTCATCGGCGTTTGCAGTGCGTGAAACGCCCGGTACATCAGGCTGTATCCATCCAGTATGACGATCTTCCTCGCCATGGCAGCGCTCGCTCCTTTGCCCTTCTGCCATCAAAGGCAGGCTCTACATTGTATTTGGATTATATCACACAAAACCGGGAAATACAACTCAGGCTTATAACGAACTGCAGGGGCAGCGCTGCGCCGCCCCCACAGTTTTACCGCCAGAAAATCCTTCCTGTCTTTAGGGAGGAGGGAGGCGTGCCGGGGCACGTTGACCGACGACAACGCAGCAATGGCGGATTCAGGCAAGCATCATGTATGAATAATTTCTGCACAGGCCCTTACTTGATGTGCTCCACCGCGGCGCGCTCCAGAGGAATCGCCTCTTTATAGCGGCGAATATAGGCATTGAAGCTCTCCACGTCCTTGGGATTTGGATCGAGGCAATCGCCCAGCTTGCCGGAGAAGATGCGCTCGGTCAGGTATTCCTCAAGGGTGACGCCCAGGGCCTTATCGGCCATGTAGCCCGCCAGCAGTGCGATGCCCCAGGCGCCGCCCTCGCCGGCAGTCTTCATCACCGCCACGGGCACGTTCAGCGCGGCGGCCAGTATGCTCTGCCCCACGCCCTTGGTCTTGAACAGGCCGCCATGCCCGTAAATGCGGTCGACCTTGACGCCTTCCTCGTCCATGAGGATATTCGTGCCGATCTTCAGCGACGACAGGGACGCGTACAGGTGCGTGCGCATGAAGTTGGCCAGGTTGAAACGGCTGTCCGACGCGCGGGCGAACAGCGGGCGGCCCTCCTCGAAGCCGGTGATGTGCTCGCCGGAGAAATAGTTGAAGGCCAACAGCCCGCCGCAGTCGGCATCCGCCTCCATGGCCCTGTTGAACAGCGTGCTGTATATCTTCGCCGAAGTAGCCTCGACGCCCATGAGCTTTGCGAATTCGCTGAACAGCTTCGCCCATGCGGCGATGTCGCTGGTGCCGTTGTTGCAGTGCACCATGGCCACGGGCTTGCCGGTGGGCGTGGTCACCATGTCGATCTCCCTGTGCAGCTTCTTCATGGCCTTCTCCAGCACGATCATTGCAAACACCGATGTGCCCGCGCTGACATTGCCGGTGCGCGGCGCGACGCTGTTGGTGGCCGTCATGCCGGTGCCAGCGTCGCCCTCCGGCGGGCAGAGCTTTGCGCCGGGCTGCAGCGTTCCGGTGGGATCCAGCAGCTTCGCGCCGGCCTTGGTCAGCGTACCGGCGCAGTCGCCCGCCATCATGACCCTGGGCAGGATGTCCTTCAGCTTCCACGGGAAGCCCTTATCCGCCACCAACGCATCAAACGTCGCCAGCATCTTCTCGTCGTACTGGTTGGTGCGGCTGTCGATGGGGAACATGCCGGAGGCATCGCCGATGCCCAGCACCTTTTCACCGGTCAGCAGCCAGTGAATGTAACCGGCCAGGGTGGTGAAGAAACGAATCTCGGGTACGTGCGGCTCCTCGCTCAGGATCGCCTGGTACAGGTGGGCAATGCTCCAGCGCTGGGGAATGTTGAAGTTCAGGCGCTTGGTCAGGGCCTCGGCAGCCTCACCGGTCATGGTGTTTCGCCAGGTGCGGAAGGGCACCAGCAGCTTGTCCTGGCCGTCGAAGGGCAGGTAGCCGTGCATCTTGCTGTAGCAATCCTGAAGCCCGGCCACGGCGTCCTTCATGTCATAGGTCCAGATGCCGTTGACC
This sequence comes from uncultured Eubacteriales bacterium, assembly GCA_900318045.1. GTDB lineage: Bacteria > Bacillota > Clostridia > Christensenellales > Aristaeellaceae > UBA2862. Next base: position 16,890 of record ONJE01000149.1, on the reverse strand, counting down.
AGCTGGTTCTCCCACTCGTGATCGCCCTGGGCAATCGGGTTGCCCGCCGGATCGATCAATACGCCCTTGATGCGGGTCGATCCGAATTCGATGCCAAGCCTCGTCCTGCCTGCTTCAATGATCGTACGAATGTCATTCGCGCCCATTAGATAAACCTCCAAACCATTATTTGTTTATAATCATTATACCACGTATTTGCGATTTTGACCAGCGTCAGCGCTTGTCCTTGTCGATGAATTCAAGCGTTATCGTGGAGAGCGCCGCGAAGACGAATATGAATAAAAGCAGAGTCATCCAATATGAAACGACGTTCTCCACGCTGTATTCGTATTCGGCCTTGAAATTCGCCGCGGCGGCCTTTTCCTCCAGGAATTTCATAACCTTGTCTTCGCCGACCAGGTTCAGCAGGTCTCCGACCGTGGCGGGCATGTCGATCTTCTTATCGCGGTGCTCCTGATAATCCGGGTTTTTTGCCACCAGGTCCACGAGGTCGCCAATGGTCGTATCCTTCGTGATGACTTCATCCTTGTTCTTCTCCCACAGACCGGACGCCTCCACCATATCCAGCACATTGCCCAGCGTCAGATGGTTCGTAATTGGATCGTCTCTGTGGGCGGCGACGGTGGCGGAATTGTCCAGCGTCGCCTTCAACTGGCCAAGCGTCATCGTCGGGAGCAATACCTGGCCGCGAATCATATCGACGGTCTTGTTGTCCTTTGACTCCAGCATGTCCATGATCTGGCCCACTGTCACGGTCACGTCGATCCTGTCATCCTTCATCTTCTTCACCAGGTCCGCAATGGTGGCATAGGGCTGATGATTCACATCGGACTGTGCGGCGATGACCTTCAGGCCGGGGTTGGAGATAGTCAGGTAGGTCAGCGGCTTGCTCCACTTGGGCAACGTCAGCATGCCGCCGGAGAAAACCAGCTGGAAGATCAGCACGAAGGGCATGATCGTCATGGCCGCGGTGGTGGTATGGGCCAGCGACGAGACCCACAGCGACATCATGTCCGAGGCGTAGGTGATCAGGAACAGCGATATGCCGAATTCCACGATGAACAGGCTCGTGACCCTGCCCTCAACCGGATATTTCACGCCCACCTGCCTGGTCACAAACAGGGTCACAGCCACCTGCATCAGGCACAGCAGCGCCTGGTACAGCATGTGGGCGGTGATGTACGACGAGATGTGCATACCGGAACGGTGCTCACGCTTGATCACGTCCCGTTCGCGACATATGACCTGAATCGAGTTGAAGCACCCGTTCCAGATGCATACGCACACCATGGCAAAGGCGCCCATCACGGTGCCCTCCATGTTGATGAAGAACTTGCGGCGAACGACCATGCCCACCAGGCCGGCGATCAGCGCCGCCATGGGCAGCACCTTCCAGTCGCTCTGGTAGACAAACATCCTGAGCAGCTTGCCCAGATAGATGAAAACCTGCGCGCCGCGCCCGCGATGGCGGATCATAAAGCGCCTTTTGGTGCTTTCAAATCTCGTTTCAGCCATGCTGTGACACCTCCGCATACTTCAGTATATAATCGTCGGCCAGGCCGTCGCCGCCCTCCTCCTTGCGGTTGACGGACTTGACGATCTGCTCCATCTTCTCCCTTTGGAAGAATTCCTGCGCGTCTTCGATGCTGCCATAGAAGGCCAGCCGCCCGGTTCGGGCGCTGTCCTTGGCCAGCACGATCACGTCGTCGAACAGATCGATCACGCGATCCGGCGTATGGGTAATGACGATGACGATCTTCCCGGTATCGGCGATCTTGCGCAGCTGTTCGAACAGCTCCCGCGCCATGACGCCGTCCAGGCCGGAATCGGGCTCGTCCAGTATGAACAGAGACGGATTGGAGATGAATTCCATCGAGATCGACAGGCGCTTCTTCTGGCCGCCGGAGAGCTTTTCCACCAGGTTGTTTTTCACAGGCGTCAGGCCGAAGATTTCCATAACCTCATCGACGCGCTTGCGGCGCTGCTTCGCGGTCACCTCCATGGGCAGGCGCAGCTTCGCTGCATCCAGCAGGGTGTTCAACACGGTGTCCTTGCCCCGCATCATCTCGCTCTGAGGCACGAAGCCAACCTCGTATTGCATCTTTTTATAGTGCTTGTACAGGTTGGTGCCGTTCAGCAGAACCTGGGCCTTCGCCGGCTCGTAGCCGTTGATGGCATTGACATAAGTGGTCTTGCCTGCGCCTGAGCCGCCCAGCAGCAGCACCATGTGGCCCTGGGGAATGGCCATATGGATGTCCCGCAGCAGCACCTTTTTTCGGAAGAATTCGGTGGCGGAGCGCTCGGTCAGGTTCACCGTCAGGCCCTCATCCATGACCGTGGCGCTTCCCTGGGTCGCCAGCCGCGACAGCTCGGCATTGATCTCCTCGATCTTCCATTCAGGCTGGTATTTCTTTCCGAAGCCCCACACCAGCGCGGGAATGAATCGCGTATAGTTGGTCAGGCACAGAATTATCCAGCGCTTTTTCAGGCCGTATACATTGACCATGCCCAACCAGATGCGAATGCAATAGATGAAACGCACCAAGCCCAGGGACATCGTCAATATGGCGATGATCATGTCCCCCGTTCCGACGTTGGACGCCCTTTCGGGGGTTCGGTTGATGAGGATCATGATCACATCAAGGCAGGTCAGCCCCACCTGCGACAGTGAGAACACAGGGCCCTCATTTTCACGCCCGGCGCAACGGGCCAGCTGATAATCCCTGGCAAAGGGAACCAGTGCCCACTTGCCCTTGATCCCTGACTTTTCGAACAGCTTCCACAGCCCGATTAAATACAGGACGGAAAAGACCATCGTTAAGACTGAACTGGCTGAAAGGAATACGGTTAGCAGGATTTCCACAATGATCATTCCATCCACTCCTTCATATGCCGCTTGGATATGATTACAATACACTGATTTTATTATAGCCTCTGAAGTTCCATTGCGCAACAGCTACCTTTACATAAATAATATGAATTTTGTTTGACAATCCCACGGCGGGCTGTATTGCCATATCCCCGGGTTTTTGCTATAATAATAATGGTGTTATGTTGTATCGGGGGTTCAGAAGCTCACAAAACAACAAATCCAACCAAAGAAAGCGAAGTTAACCTCATGAATATTGCGATACTCATCGATGCGGAAAACGTACTGCCGGGCCACGCTGACCTGATTTTTTCCCACGCCCAAAAGCTGGGCGTTGTGGTAAGCAAGGAGATCTTCGGCGCTTCGTCGGCGCTGTCCTCCTGGGTCGCGCCGGTGTTGAAGTACGCCATTCACCCCAACCTGACCATCAAGGCCGCAAAGGGCAAGAACTCCTCGGACATCGCGCTGGTCATCGGCGCGATGGATCTGCTGGTGCGGGGCGGCATCGACTGCGCCATCATCGCCTCCAGCGACAGCGATTTTTCCGCACTCTCCGTGCGGCTGCGCAACGCAGGCATAGAGGTCGTGGGCATGGGCACCGAGAAGTCCAACGAACTGTGGCGCACCGCATGCAGCAGCTTCGTGGTGCTGCAAAACCAGAAGCCTTCACAATCCGCCCGCCAGGAATCCGCGCTCCAGGCCGAAGCCAAGCAGGGCGGCCAGCGCCAGCAGGCAGCGAAGAAGCCTGCCCGTCCCGTCGCCACTACCCACGAGGAGCGCATCGCCGTGATCGGCAAGCTGATCCTGAAACGGCTTGAATCCCACGGAGGCCGCATGCAGACCTCCACACTGTTCCCCTCCCTGAATCAGTTGCCCGAATACCGGGTTGACCGCCAGGGCTCGGGAAAGAAGCCCCTGAACTACCTGACCAGCACCTACGGCGACACCTTCCATTTTGAGGACGCCGCCGACGGTCAAAACTGGGTCTCCCTCCCCGGTGTGGACCCGGTTGAGCCATCCCCTGCCCCCAAGGCTGAAGAAGCGCCCGACGAAACACCGTCGGAAGCTGCGCCTGAAGCACCTGCGCCCCAAAGCGAGCCGGAAGCCGAGCCTGCCCGCGATGATGGAGATTACGTCACCCCCCAGCAGGTCACCGACAGGCTGGTTGCAGGCGGCTTTGAAGCGGACATCGCGCGGCAAGTGACAGAAATTTTCGCCGACAGCACGAGCTACCGCGCCGCTTACAACAAGCTGCGCTCGGTGTTCGGCAACACCACCGGGCGGGACTACTACCAGCAGGCGAAGGAGATTCTCACCGCGAGCGAAGAATAATGCCGTGCAGAGAGAGGCACGAACATGGAGAAGACACGACACAAGCGCAGGCGCAGGCCGCTGCTCGGACGCCATCCGCTGACCCTCGGGGCGCTGGCGCTGCTGGGCTTATCGGGCTATGAGCTATGGATACGCTTAGAGGATTTCTGGGCATGGACCGCCGGAATCCGCCACCTGAGCGAAGTGCGGGGAACTCCCTTCATACAGGACCTTGCCATTGTCTTCGAGGCTCCCGAGATGCGTCAGCTGGGTTTCAAGATGCTGTTCCTGCTGGGTTCGGTGATTTTTTCCATCATCTGCCTGTTTCGGCGCAATCGCGCCCGGGGCGCGTGGCTCTTGCTGATCCTTGACGTGGCGCTCGCGGTGGGCGGCGCGATCCTGGGGCTGTACAGTCTTCGCCCCTCCGACTGGGCACAGGTCCTGAAGCTGGTGCCGCTTGCGCTGATCGCCACGGGCTGTGTAATCAATATGTGCCATCGTCGCGCCCTGCGCCGCAGGCGCACCCAGGGGTGAACCGCGGAAAAAGCGGCGGCTAAATCGTAAATTCTATTGCATATTTTTAACAGACATGCTATAATCATAGTCAGGTTAATCCATTGGCGAAGGAGGATCACCATATGTCCATGGAACGTCTGCAACACCCGGTATCCCGTGCCGACATCCTGCTGAATGTCACCAAGGGCCATTTTGCCACCGGCCACAGCCACATCAACTATTACATCGACGTCACCGCCCAGAAATTCTGCCTGTCCGAAGCGCGAAAGGTGGCAATCGCGCTGGCACGGGAATACCGCGCCAGCACACTGATCGACACCATACTGTGCCTGGACGGCACCGAGGTCATCGCCGCCTGCATGGCCAGCGAGATGACCAAGACCGGCTATATGAACATCAACCAGAATCAGGACATGAACGTGCTGACCCCCGAGCGCTCCGTGGGCAGCCAACTGATCTTCCGGGAGAACACCGCTCCGATGATCAATGGCAAGAACGTGCTTATCCTGATGGCCTCCGTGTCCACCGGCTACACCGCGAAGTCCGCCATCGAGACCATCGCCTATTACGGCGGGCGGGCCGTTGGCATCGCCAGCATATTCGCCACCGTGGAAACCATCGGCACGCTGCCGGTGACGAGCCTGTTCAACCCGAAGGACCTTCCGGACTACACCACCACCGACGCCGCTGCCTGCCCCCTGTGCAAGGCCGGACAGCGTCTGGACGCCATTGTAAACAGCTTTGGGTATTCCAAGCTGTGATCCAAGCCGTTGCATACGCTGCGTGATTGTGACAAAATTTACGTTCTCACCCTTGACATGCACGGCACGGATACTATAATTAAGTAAAAATGAATGATCGATAGAGGCGCGGGGTCCATCAGTACCGTCGTCGAGCCTGTCCGGAGGCATTGACGCGACGGGAAAGGGGGTTTCGCCGAAGCCCGCTGTCGTCGGAGCGACTGCAGGTTGGGGGATCGCAGAATATGCGGTTCACTGTCATAGCCTTTCATGGTTATGGAGCGCTATCTCTGATCCCAAACATCATCGCCCCATCGGGCGGTTATCGCGTGACCGGAGTATAGAACTCCGGTCATCGTTTTATGTAAGGAACTACCGTACAATACGGCGGCACGCCTCGCGGCACTTTTTTAGCCTGCTGCACCCTGTATATTCCATGGCTTCCCCCCGGTAAGCCTGTGAAATTAAACAGGCGCATCTGAACAAAAAATCGCTCGCCAACCGACCGCCTGATTTTTCGGTATTTCCATATCAACAAGGAGGCTGCTTCAAATGAAGAGAATCATCGTCACCCTGCTTGCCATCGCCATGCTGCTTTCCACCTGTGCCATCGCTGAAGGTCAGTTCCGCGTGGGCATGGAGTGCGACTATCCCCCCTTCAACTGGACCCAGGTCAATGCCGACGAGAACAGCGTTCCTATCGATGGCGGCATGGGCTATGCCGGAAGATCGAGTGGGACGGCCTGATCCCCGCCCTGAACAGCGGCATGATCGACGCCGTGATCGCCGGTATGTCCCCCACCGCCGAGCGCAAGGTCACCGTGGACTTCACCGACGCCTATTACAACAGTGACCTGGTGGTGGTCGTTCGTGCGGACGGCGACTTTGCCAACGCCCAAACACTGGCCGACTTCGCCGGCGCGAAGATAACCGCCCAGCTGAACACCTTCCACTACACGGTGCTGGACCAGCTGGAAGGCATCAACAAGATGCCCGCCATGGAGACTTTCCCGGCCATGATCACCGCGCTGACCTCCGGCGCCATCGACGGCTACATCTCCGAGCGTCCCGGCGCAGTTTCCGCCTGTGCCGCCAACGCCAATCTGGCCTTTGTGACGCCTGGCTTCGTGGCCTCCGAAGAGGACACTTCCATCGCCGTTGCCCTGAAGCAGGGCCAGAGCGAGCTGATCGAGCAGATCAACGGTATCCTGGCCGGCATCGACGCTGACGCCCGCAACGCACTGATGGACAACGCCGTGCTGATCGTCGGTCAACGTGCCCCGGCACGCCTCCCTCCTCCGCCTTGCACTGACGAATTCATTCGGCGCATTCTGTACGAATAATTTATTCACAGTCCCTAAGCGGAATCGTTCTGACATTGAAAATCAGGATTTTGCTTCAATGTCACTTTCAGAAAGCAGATTCTTCGACTTCGGCTCCGCCTTCGTTCAGGATGACACCGATGTAATTTGTCATCCTGAACGGAGCGATAGCGGAGTCGAAGGATCTTTTTCTGTATAATCGTGTCAACGCAAAGCCCCCGTTTTTCAATGTCCGGTTGCCATTCTACATTATCACACGAAAGGTCTGATTGAATTGCCAACTGCGCAATCCGGCTTCTTTGAATGGGTCTTGTTCTTTGTCAAGACCTACGGCAGTCTGTTCCTGCAGGGCGCCGGGACCACGCTGCTGATCGCGCTGACGGGCACCATCGTCGGCTTCATCATCGGCCTGGGCGTCGGTTATGTGCGCGCCATGCCCTGCGAGCGTGAAAACGGTTTGGGCCGCTATTACCTGCTGAAGGTCGTGCGCACCCTGCTGGGTGTGTATATCGAAATCTTCCGCTCCACCCCCATGATCGTTCAGGCCATGGTCATCTTCTACGGCATGGCTGCAGTCTTCCACATCAACCTGCCTCACCTGCTGGCGGGCTTTGTCATTGTGTCCATCAACACCGGCGCCTACCTCGCAGAGATTGTGCGCGGCGGCATTCAGTCGGTCGATCCGGGGCAGCAGGAGGCCGCCCTGGCCATCGGCATGACCTACGGCCAGAGTATGCTGAACGTGGTACTGCCCCAGGCCATCCGCAACATACTGCCGGCACTCGGCAACGAGTTCGTGATCAACATCAAGGATACCTCCGTGCTCAACGTCATCTCAGTAACTGAGCTTTTCTTCGTGTCCAAATCCGCTGCGGGCACCTTTTTCAAATACTTCGAGGTCTTCTTCATCACCTCCTGTATCTACTTTGTGATGACCTTCACCATCACCCGCCTGCTGCGCTGGCTGGAGAAGAAGATGGACGGCCCGGACAACTACGTCATCCACGGCTCCCAGTCTGTGCCCGATGTTGAACTGATCGGCAGAGGAGGCGAACACATTGATTGACAACAAAGCTGAGAAGATCATTGAGGTACGTCACCTGAGCAAATCCTTCGGCGATCATGAGGTGCTCAGGGATGTGGATTTCTCCGTGCGCAAGGGCCAGGTCGTATCCATCATCGGCTCCAGCGGCTCGGGCAAATCCACACTGCTGCGCTGCATGAACCTTTTGGAAAAACCCACCGGCGGCGAGGTGCTCTACCACGGCAAGAGCATCCGCAGCGAGGGCTTCAACCTGCAAATGTACCGAGCCCATGTGGGCATGGTGTTCCAGCAGTTCAACCTGTTCGCCAACATGACGGCGCTGGAAAACTGCGTAGTCGGCCAGATGAAGGTGCTGAAACGCAGCCGGTCCGAGGCGGAAACCATCGCCATGGAATACCTGCGCAAGGTGGGCATGGACGTCTACGTCAAGGCCAAACCCCGCCAGCTCTCCGGTGGACAGAAGCAGCGCGTGGCCATCGCCCGTGCGCTGTCCATGAATCCGGACGTGTTGCTGTTCGACGAACCCACCAGCGCCCTTGACCCTGAGATGGTGGGCGAGGTGCTGGCCGTCATGAAGGACCTGGCCTCCTCCGGCCTGACGATGCTGGTGGTCACCCACGAAATGGGTTTCGCCCGGGACGTTTGTGATCGGGTCGTGTTCATGGACGGTGGCGTGATCGTCGAGAGCAACGTGCCCGAGGTCATCTTCACGAATCCTGAGCAACCCCGCACCCGTGAATTCCTCGCCCGAATACTGGAAAACTGACGGGGTGTACAGGATACAATAATATAGCCCCGGCAGCATGATATTTCATGCCGCCGGGGCTATACTAATAGATCAGTTCTTCAATCCCACATACCGTGCCATGATGTCCACAAGCGCCTCCGCCTCCCCCATCGTCCCGGCCTCAGCGAAAATGCGCAGCCGGGGTTCTGTGCCGCTGAAGCGCAGGATCAGCCAGCCATCGGACTTCGCGGCTTCCTCGCTGCCAAACCACACCTTGCAGCCATCCATCCAGCTGACCTTCGCCATGGGTATGCCGAAGTCCGGCAGCCCATGCCGGTCAAAGACCTTCGCGTTGATCTCCGCCTTCCCCGCCTCGGTCAGCGGCCAGTCGCGCTCCGCGACGTGCAGCTCTCCAAACTCCCTGTAGATATCTTCGACCATTGCAGAAAGGGGCTTTCCTGTCACCGACAGCATCTCGACCAGCAATGATGCCGCGTACAAACCGTCTTTGCCAAAGATATGGCCGCGCACGGTCAGGCCACCGGAGGATTCCCCGCCGATCAGGGCATCGGTGCGCTGCATGGCTGCCGAAACATGCTTGAAGCCCACGGGGACCTCTATGCACTGCTCGCCGAACTTCTCAGCTACCCGGTCCAGCAGGTGGGTCGTGGCCACGTTGCGCACTGCCGCGCCCTTCCATCCCTTATATTTCAGGAGATAGTAGTACAGCAGCACCAGCACCAGGTTCGCGCTGATGTAGCGTCCCCTTTCGTCGATCACACCCAACCGGTCCGCGTCGCCGTCGGTCGCGATACCCAGGTCGGCGTTGTGCTCCAGCACCTGACGCTGGAGGTCCGCCAGGGTGTCCAACGTGGGCGCGGGCAAGCGCCGGCCAAAGAATGCGTCGTGGGTGTCGTGGATCACATCCACGTCGCAGCGGCTGGAGTACAGTATGGTCATCAGGCCGGTCAGGCTGACGCCGTACATGGGATCGATCACGATTCGGGGACGCCGACGGCGTATGGCGGAGGTATCCACCCGGGCCAGTATGCTGTCAAGGTAGTCGTCCCTGGGATCGATGAAGCTGATTGCGCCCGCGCGCAGGCATTCCTTGAAATCCGATAGATGCACGTCGACATCGGACATCGCGTTGGCCTCGTCCTGTATCGCGTCGGTCACATCCTGCCCGGCGTCCCTGCCACCCTTTGTGAACAGCTTCACGCCGTTGTAAAGCGCGGGGTTGTGGCTGGCTGTGATGGCTGCGCCATAGGGCAGGTTCCACCTTTTGACCGTATACATCACCTGGGGCGTCGGACAGGAAAGATTGATGAAATCCACCTTGACACCTTCCCCCGTGATGGCTTCGGAGAACCAGATCGCGGCCTCACGGCTGAGGAAGCGCCGGTCATAGCCGATGCAGATTTCACGCTGAACGCCCTCCCTGCGGATGCGTCGTCCCAACGCCGCCGCAATCTTCTGGATATTGGATCTGGTAAAGCCATCTCCGATGACGGCCCGCCAGCCGCCGGTTCCGAACTGTATCATGCCTGTACCTCCTCCATAACCGCCTGAATTGCCTGGGCAATTTCATTGTATACGACATGCCCGCAAAGCGCAAGTCCCAAAACAAATCGTTTTCCTTCGATTTTGGCTTGCCTGAATACGAAGATTGTGTTATACTTGTACCAGAGGAATTAACATGTAAAGGAGAATGCCTATGTCTGACAATACCCAGGCGCGCAAAATCGCTTTCATCGGTTCGGAATGCTACCCCTTTGTCAAGACCGGCGGCCTCGGCGACGTGATGTATGCCCTGCCCCGTGCGCTGACCCCACTGGGCTGCGAGGTGCGGGTATTCCTGCCCAACTACGCCTGCATCCCTCCGAAATACAAGGACCAGATGCTCTATCGCGGCAATTTTATGATGGACCTGTGCTCCGACGGCCGCCAGTTTTATGTGGGCATCATGGAGCTGGTGATGGACGGTGTAATCTACGACTTTATCGACAACCGGGAATTCTTCGACTGGGGCAACCCCTACACCGGCTTGTGGGAGGATATTCCCAAGTACTGCTACTTCTCCAAGGCAGTGCTGGCGGTTATGAATGGATTCCCGACGTCATCCACTGCCACGACTGGCAGGCAGGCCTGGTACCGCTGTACCTGCGCACCCGCTTTGACAACACGCCTGTTGGCAGCGCCAAGAGCATCGTGACCATCCACAACCTGCGTTTTCAGGGCATCTGCGGCATTGAACACCTGAAATACTGGACCGGATTGCCGGACTACCTGTTCGACTATCCTGTATTGAAGCAGAACGAGAACGAGGCCAACATGTTCAAGGGTGGCCTGGCCTACGCCGACAAGATCACCACTGTCAGCGAGACCTACGCCGAGGAGATTCAGACCTCCTTCTATGGCGAGGGGCTCAACGGCCATCTGTATTATCACCGTCCGAAGCTGAAGGGTATCGTCAACGGCATCGACACAGAGCTTTGGAACAGTGCCACCGATAAGCTGCTTGCCGCTGATTACGACTATGACAGCGTGCTGGAGAAAAAGATCGAGAACAAGCGTGCCCTCCAGGAGCAGCTTGGACTGGAGCAGGACGACAGCCAGTTCGTAATCGGCCTGATTTCCCGCCTGACTGACCAAAAGGGTCTTGACCTGGTGAACATTGTATTCCCCGAGGTGCTGGACGAGCGCACCCAGGTGGTCATACTGGGCACCGGCGACCCCCGATATGAAGGCGCGTTCCGCTACTACGAGGGCGAAAACAAGGGACGCGTGTGCGCCTACATCTCCTACAATGAAGGCCTTGCCCATCTGATCTACGCCGGCGCCGACGCCCTGCTGGTGCCAAGTTTGTTCGAGCCCTGCGGCCTGACCCAACTGATCGCCATGCGATACGGCACCGTGCCCATCGTGCGCGAGACCGGCGGCCTGAAGGACACCGTGTTGCCCTACGACGAGAACACCAACGAGGGCAACGGCTTCACCTTCGACTGGTATCAGGCCGACCTGCTGCTGGATGCTGTCCGGCGCGCCAAGGCGCTGTACTTCGAAGACCGCGGCCGCTGGAACGACATGGTTAAGCGGGACATGGCCAAGGATGTCTCCTGGGAAAATTCCGCCCGGAAGTATCTGGCCCTGTACGATGAGTTGTCCTCGGAGGAAGCGGCAAAATAAGCTGGCCATCCATATTCGATAGCCTGAAGGGATTCCGGTGGAGTTCCTTCGGGCTTTTATTATTTCATAGTAACATTCACCCTTGCGCGAGAACCACCGTACCGGCGAGCAGTGCTCGCCACGGGCCTGTATGGCGAGCACTGCTCGCCGGTACGGATACGGGCCAAACGGCTTGAAGGGTGAATGGTAACATTTCATATACTTTATATGGGTAATTTTTGTTTTAGCCCTTGCATTCGTTGTCATTTTGTTCTATAATGATGTTACAATTAATCTTGAACCCGTCAAAGCGGCGCATTTTTGCCGTATTTCGGGTTCCACAGTGACGGGGAGGATGATAATTTGAGCATTTTCCTGCAAGCCTGCGTGAATGGCCTGTTGATCGGGGGCTTTTATTCCCTGATGGGCATGGGCCAGAACGTCATCTTTGGCGTGATGAAGATCGTCAACTTCTGTCACGGTGAGATGTTGATGGTCGGCATGTACCTGACGTTGATACTGTCCACTCACCTGGGGCTCGACCCCTATGCCTGCGTTCCGCTGGTGGCTATATTGATGTTCCTGCTGGGCGCCCTGATCCAACACACGCTGATCACCCCCTCCCTGCGCACCAACAGCTTCACAAACCTGCTGTTTTTGACCGTGGGCATGGGCATGTTGCTTTCAAACCTGGCGCTTGTGCTGTTCGGGTCGGAGTACCGCACCATCCCCACCTCCTATTCCCAGACCTATATATCCCTCGGGCCGGTCAATCTGTCGCTGCCGCGGCTGATCAGCTTCGGGGTTTTGATCGTCATATCCATCGCGCTTTTCGCGTTCCTGAAATACACAACCACCGGCAAACAGATCCGTGCCGTCTCCCAGAACCCCGTGGGCGCTGAAGTGGTCGGCATCAATGCCAAGCGCATCTATATACTCACATACGGCCTGGGCACCGCCCTTGCGGGCGTAGCGGGGTCGCTGCTCACCGGCTTTTACACCATCTTCCCCACTGCGGGCGCGTCTTTCGGCTTCCGCGCGCTGATCGTGGTCGTGGTGGGCGGCCTGGGTTCCATTCCCGGTGCGTTCTTCGCAGGCATCTTCCTGGGCATTCTTGAAACCATGGTGGCTCTGTTTATCAGCCCCTCTTACAGCGACCTGATCGTGTTCGTCACCTTCATCGTGATACTGGTCGTGCGACAGATGATTATCCTCAGGAGGAAGTAACGATGAACAACAATGTGAAAGCGGTTCGCGCGTATCGCAGAAATCTGTCCATCGCGCTGGGGCTGATCCTGCTGGTATTCGTATTGATTCCCATACTTGTCAAATCGCCGTATGTGTTGAACGTATTCGTGCTGATCTTCTACATGTCCACGCTGTCCATGGCCTGGAACCTGTTGGGCGGCATGACAGGCCAGAATTCCCTGGGCCATGCAGCCTACATGGGCCTTGGCGCCTACGCCTCGTGTCTGCTGATCACCAAGACCGGTGCGAATCCCTGGCTTTCCGCCATCTTCGCGATGGTGGTGGTAGGCCTGGTAGCCGGAGTGATCTTCTATCCCTGCTTCATACTCCGTGGCCCTTATTTCACACTGGTATCCATCGCCTTCGGCGAGGCCATGCGACAGTTCATCATCAACTCCAGCTTCTTCGGCAGGGCCAGCGGCGTGGGCCTTCCCTTCGGCAAAGATTCCTGGCTGGATTTCCGCTTCATGAGCAAGGTGCCCTACTACTATGTGGGGCTGGCGATGGTGCTGGGCATCTACCTTCTGATGAAGAAGATAGAGCGGTCCCGCATGGGCTACGCCCTTCGAACCATCCGCGAGGATGAGGACGCCGCGGCGGCCATCGGCATCAACCCCACGAAGTACAAGGTCATGGCCGTGGTGGTTTCTTCGATGGTGGCGGCGCTGGTGGGCTTCTTCTACGCAAGCTATATCCGCTACATCGACCCCGAGCTGATGGTACAGGCCAAGAGCACCGAGTCGGTGTTGCCGGCGGTAGTCGGCGGCGCGGCCTATGTCGAGGGCCCGCTGGTGGGCGGCCTGATCATGATCCCGCTGTCCGAATTCCTGCGCGCCAACTTCAGCGCCATGCTGCCCGGCATCAACATGCTGATGTACGCGGTGGTGCTGATCACCGTCATCCGCTTCAGGCCCACGGGCATACTGGGCTGGTACATGCACAGCAAGGCAAAGGAATTCATCGATGTCAAGCTGCTCAAGAAGCCGTCCATCGAGGTTCTGGAAGCCGTTGAACTGGAAAAGAACCGCGGGAAGGAGGCCTAAACATGGCGAACACACCGATTATCGAAGTGCAGCACATCACCAAGCGCTTCAAAGGCCTGACCGCGGTGAAGGACGTGTCCTTCTCCATCCGCGAGGGGGGCATCACCGGCATGATCGGCCCCAACGGCGCTGGCAAGTCGACCACCTTCAACATGATCTGTGGGTATTATCCCCCCACCGAGGGCAAGATCTTCTTCCGCGGCCAGGACATCACCAACAAGCGGGCCCATGAATACACGAACATGAAGATTGCCCGCACGTTCCAGATCATGAAGCCCCTGAAAAACCTAAGCGTGCTTGAAAATGTAGTGGCCAGCTGCTACTTCGGCCATGCCGCAGCGAAAAACGAGCGCCAGGCCCGGGAGCGGGCCATGGACATCCTGCAATTCACCGGCCTGTACGAAAAGCGGCACATCCTCTCCAAGGACATGGGTACCCCCGACCAGAAGCGCCTGGAGATGGCACGTGCACTGGCCACGAAGCCGGAACTGCTGTTTCTGGACGAGAACATGGCGGGCCTGAATCCCGCGGAAACCGAGGCTGCCATCGAGCTGATCCGCCAGATCAACCGGTCCGGCGTAACCATCTTCCTGATTGAGCACATCATGCAGGCGGTGGTGAGCCTCTGCGAAAGCGTCATCGTGCTGCACCACGGTGAAAAGATCGCCGAGGGCACGCCCGGGCAGGTCATGAACGACCCCTACGTCATGGAGGTTTATCTTGGGACAAAGGGAGGTGCGTCTCATGCTTAAGGTCGAAGGCCTTAAGGCCGGTTACGGTGCGATCAACATCCTTTGGGACCTTTCCTTTGAGGTCCATGAGGGCGAGATCGTGGCCATACTGGGTTCCAACGGCGCAGGCAAGACCACCATGGTGCGGGCCATCACCGGCATGGTGCGTCCCTCCGCCGGTTCCGTGAACTTCAACGGCGAGGAGCTGGCGAAGAAGAGCAGCCGCTATATACTGGACAAGGGCATCGTTCAGGTGCCCGAGGGACGGCAGATCTTCACCGATATGACGGTGCTGGAGAACCTGGAGATGGGCGCCTTCAGCAAGCCCACGAAGGCCGCCTTCCCGAAGAACCTCGAAACCGCGTACCGGCGTTTTCCCAAGCTGAAGGAACGCGCGAAGCAGGCGGCGGGCACGCTGTCCGGCGGCGAGCAGCAGATGCTGGCTGTGGCCCGGGCACTGATTGGCATGCCGAAGCTGCTGATCCTGGATGAGCCCTCCCTGGGCCTTGCGCCCAACATCGTGGACGACATACTGGACGTGGCCTCCTCGATGGCGAAGAACGACGGTATTGCCGTACTTCTGGTGGAGCAGGACATCACCAAGGCGCTTGCCTGCGCCGACCGGGGCTACGTCATTGAAAACGGCCGTATCGCCCTGCAGGGCTCCGCCCGGGAGCTCAGTACCAACGAGCATGTCAAGAAGGCGTATTTGGGCATCTGATATGCAGCATGCCATTGCAGTGGCTGCGCAGTTGCCGCCGTTACCCCCCGTAAACTCCATAACCGTTGATTCGCGCCGTGGCAGTTCGGCGCAGATCATAAATAATTAAGGAGGTAATCCCATGAAGAAACTGATTGCCATACTGAGCGTCCTGGCGATGCTCGTGGCGCTGTTCACCGTTCACACCATGGCCGAGGAAGGCCCCATCCGCATCGGCACCATCTATGCCATGTCCGGCGGCAACGCCGCCATCGGCGAGAATATCCTGCGCGGCATCGACTTTGCCGTAGCCGAGATCAACGCCAAGGGCGGCGTGAACGGCCGTCAGCTCGAGGTTGTTCGCGGCGACCACGCCGGCGACCCTGCCCAGGGCCGTTCCGAGGCCGAGCGCCTCATCACCCAGGAGCACGTTGACGTGATGATGGGCTGCCATATGTCCGTCGTCACCGAGGTCGTTGCCCAGGTCTGCACCCAGTACGGCGTGCCGATGATCACCGCTATCTCCACCCTGGACAAGCTGAGCGACCCCGATCACGAGGCCATGGATTACTTCTTCCGTCTCTGCCCCCTGAACAGCGTGTACGTGAAGGACATGCTGGAATACCTGAAGGATTCCTCTGAACAGACCGGTGAGGAAGTCAAAACCATCGCCATCTTCACCGACCGCGCTGCCATCGGTCAGGAGCTGATCCGCTGCGTCGAGCTGTACAAAGATGAGTATGGTTTCGATTTGGTCGCCACCGTGGACTATTCCAGCAACGCCACCGACCTGAGCGCCCAGGTGCTGGCGCTGAAGCAGGCCAATCCCGACGCCGTGCTGTGCGACAGCTACATCGGCGACGCGACCCTGTTCGTGCAGACCCTGAAAGCCCAGGGCTTTACCCCCAAGATGATCGTGGCGAAGGCCAACGGCTTCACCGATCCCGCTTTCCTGACCAACCTGGGCGCCGCCGCCAACGGCGTGGCTTCCGTGGTTGAGTTCAACCCCGATCTGATCAACGGCCAGGAGATCAACGAGGAGTTCAAGGCCGAGTACGGCGTGAACATGAATGGTCACTCCGCCGAGTCCTACACCGTGGTGTGGATCTTCAAGACCGCCATCGAGGCCGCCGGCACCACCGACGGCGCCGCTGTCCGCGACGCCATCGCCGCGCTGGATATCCAGGGAGAATTCCCCGGCGGACGCAAGATCGTGCTGCCCTATGACCGCATCAAGTTCGAGAACTACGATCTGAACGGCGTCACCCACTACAGGGACAACACCTCCGCCTCCGTCGCAATCGCCCAGGTGCAGGACGGCGAGTGGAAGACCGTATGGCCCTTCGACTTCACCGACACCAAGATCCTTTACCCCGCTCCCCTGCAGTAATCGAAACTTCCAATTACTTTCGCTAACTGCCAAATGCGCCGCCATTCACCGGCGGCGCAGGTATTCATAACCTATCCTTT
>ONJE01000162.1 GCA_900318045.1 uncultured Eubacteriales bacterium | reverse complement strand
TGACTTAGCCCCACTAAGCCTGCGGAAAATCGCCTTGAAATGCAGCCCAATCCACTCGAAACTGCACATCCCTCATTTTAGAAACACACTCTAGTATCATGATGCGGGTTCCCCATGAATGAAAAGTCGGCGACGAAGTGTCGGCGATGCGCAGCCCCTGCATTTCACAGGTCGTTTTTCTGTCGATTTTCGGCGCAAATAGCTGTTTACAATTCCATAATGCTTTGCTATAATGGTATGGTAAGGCATGGACGGGGCATTTTTGCGCCGTCAGACAGGAGGGGAGACCATGGGATTTTTCAGCAAGAAAAATTGTGATATCTGCGGCGGCGAGATCGGGCTGCTGGGCAACAGGAAGCTGGCCGATGGCAACCTGTGCAAGAACTGCGCCAGGAAGCTGTCGCCATGGATGACGGACCGGCGGGAATCCACCGTGGAGGAGATTCGGCAGCACCTGATGTACCGGGCTCAGAATCAGCGGGTGCTGGCAGGGGTGCACCCCACGGCGGTGGTGGGCGCTGACACGAAGGTTTACATCGACGAGCCCGGAAAGCGATTCTTCGTGACCCCGCTGGCAAACTGGCGGGACGGCAACCCCGACGTGATCAGCTTTTCCCAGGTGGTCGACGTACAGACCGAGGTGACAGAGCACCGCACCGAGGAATACCATCGGGATCGGGAGGGTCATCAGGTGTCCTTCAACCCACCCCGCTATCGCTACAGCTATGAGTTCGTCACGACGATTCATGTGGATTCGCCCTGGTTCAACCGCATCCGCTTTGAGCTGACCGGCGAGCGCCCCGAGCGCATTGGCAGCGATGAATACCGCTACTACGAGCTGCAGGCCAACGCCCTGCGGGCTGTGCTGATGGCGAAGCCCGCGCCCCAGGTTACGAAGCCGGCGATGAACCTGGCCGACGCGTTGTCCCAGGCCATCAACCAGGTGGCCGGAGCCGCCGTCACCGCCGCTGCGACCGCGAAGACTGCCGCGCCTGCCGCTGATGGCCAGTGGATTTGTGCATGTGGGGCACAGAATGCGGGCAACTTCTGCACCAACTGCGGTGCGAAGCGGCCCGAGCAGAAAAAGGTGTACCGCTGCGACAAGTGTGGCTGGACCCCCGATGATCCCACCAACCCGCCCAAGTTCTGCCCGAACTGCGGGGATCCGTTCAATGTGTCAGACGCACTTTAGGGCACTTCAAAAATAACGCTCATCACCGTCGGGCGGCTGAATTTCAGCTATCTTCGACTTGCACCGCCCAGGTTCTGCCCGAACTGCGGGGATCCGTTCAATGTGTCAGACGCACTTTAGGGCACTTCTGAAAAACGCTCATTACCGTCGGGCGGCTGAATTTCAGCCAGCTTCGCCTTGCAAAAACTCTGACTGCCCGCCGGGCAGCCTGCGTCTTTTGCAAGTCAAATCTGACTAAAATTCTTCTCGCCGGACGGCGCGATAGTTTTTAGAGGTACCCTTTAGAATGGCTTTGGCTTCTGCAGTTCGCCGGTTGACCGTCTTTTCGACGGGTCGACCGGCGATTTTTTTATACGATGAATAATGTCTCAATAGATTTAATTAAGCATTACTTCTATCCCTCAAATTTGGAAGTATGACAGTAAAATGGTATACTTTAAAGCGAATGTGGATAAAAATGGCTCGAAACGCGCTTTAACCAGTGGAAGGACGACAGCGAAACAGGGACGTGCCCGAACCGCTGGAATATCGATGAATATGACTTTGTATACCGGAGGATCCACCGATGAAGAGATGGCTTTCAGCAATGCTGATGACGGTGCTGCTCATCCAGGCGCTGCCACTGGGCGCACTGGCGGCGGCAGGACACGTGCTGACCAGTGAAGAACTGGCCGCGGCCTATGCGCTGACGGGCTTCGGCGACAGCGGTGCGCGGAGCAACGCCTACCACAAGGGTATGACGCCCAACGACACATGGAACGCCATGCAGGTGTCCGACTGGCTGGACGAGCTGCTGGATACCTACGTGTACAGCGTGGAGGATATCCTCGCCCGCGCGTCGATCAAGCTGGCGGAGCTGCGCGAAAAGGACCCGAAGGCCTACGCGCGTTTCACGAGCGACCCGGAATACAAGGGCATGACCGAGCTGATGCAACAGATGTACCGCGAGGCGGAGAAGCTGCGCGAGGAATTGCGCTACCAGCGGGATCGCATCGAGGAGCAGGCCGCCCTCATCGCCGAGCTGGGCAGGCAGCTGAAGGAGGAAAGCGAAGCGATGTTCCCCTCCGAGCGCGTGCGCCTTTCCGCGAAGGTCGAGGCCGCCGAGGCGGAATTGAAGGCGGCCCGCAGGGAGGTCGCGGACAACGCGGAGCAGTGGGAGTCGGATATCCGTTCGATGCAGGAAACACTGGCCACGGTGATGGATGGCGCGGGGGGCGACGCTGAACAAACCGTCGGCAACTATCTGAAGGATCTGTATGCCTACGGCGAAGCGCCCGTCGTAAATGCCGCTCGGGTGAAGGCGGTCGACACCTCGCTCTCCCGCATGGGACGGCTGTCGGCGAATGGCAGCGTGCTGTCCAACGACGCCAGCTGCGAGATACATGTCATGACGGAAAACGCGGTCGGCATCCAGCTTTACACCGGCGAGCTGGAGGACAAGAATTATGTCAAGGGCGTTCAGGTTACGCTTCAGGATGTGAATGCCTTGAAGGGCAAGACCATCCAACAAGTCACCGACAGCCAGGGCAGGGCCTTCTTTGAAACCAACCAGTTCGTCGTCAGCGACGACAAGACCATCACCGTCAAGCTGGACGTGGAGGCCGAGGCGCAGGGATATCGCAGCTTCGGCATCGAGAAAATGAAATTGAAGCTGGGTGAATTACGCAAGGAACCCCTCGCGCCGTATACCAACACGGCCTATGTCTATTCCGCCTCGTTCAAGGGCTATGACATCCTGCGGGAAGATTTTGAGATGCTCTATTCCGATATGAACGACATGAGATTCCAGATCAATGTCGTGGTTCGCAGCCCGAAGGGCCAGAGGCGTCCCAGCCTGCGCTTCTATTACTGGAAGAATGAAGGGTTCCTGAGCGGCGGCTACAAGCTGACGGAGGTCTCGCCGGACCCGGCGGGATGGAATCCAGATATATATACATTTACCGACACGTGGAAGAGGATGCTTACGCCCTTTGTCGGCAAGAAACAGACGCCTTATTTCGCGTTTGCGGATAATGGGGATGAGCCTCAGGAGCAAACGCCGGCCCGCATCAAATCCATCAAGGGCGCTGTGGACGAGCCGTTGGACAAGGGAGGGAGTATATTCAACAATGTGCTCGGCAAAGGCCTGTCATTCAAGATAAAAATACCGGTATTGGAGGGCGTCAGCGGGAGCTTCGACCTTCCCTTCAAGAAAATGCTGCCCAAGATCCAGATTGACCTGGGGGGATACGTCACCATCTCCATGGGCAGCGAGGCATTTGAGGACAAGCTGAAAAAAAGCAAACTCAACTGGAAAAGCCAGGATCTGAGGGACCTGTCCGAGATTCAGAAGGATTTTGAAAAGGATGGGGCTATGGCGAACTACTGGATGCAGTACAAAATCGCCTATGAGTATTACGCAGAGAACAGACTCTCCTTCCTGATGGAGTCGAAGCTCAAGCTCGGCTGGTTCGCATTGCTCAGCGGGCGATGGCAGGTCGACAACCAGGACAGGGACGTGAAGCTGACCGTTGTCAAGCTGCGCGGCGCCTTCGGCATGACGCTGAAGTATTCGTTCAGCTGGCAGATGAAATTCGCGGTCGGTCCGGTGCCATTCTATGTCTGCTTCACATTGGGGGCCTCGGCGGGCGTCGCCATCGGCATACAGCTGGGCTTCAGCTGGCACGACAATCGCTTCAAAAACTGGCAGCTCCAGCCGCTCAGGGAAGTCGTCGTCAACATAGGCTTCTCCTTTACCGCCCAGGCCGGCTTAGGCGTCAAGGGCTTCCTGGATTTCTGGGTCAAGTTCTCCGCATCGGTGAATTTCCGATTGACGCTGGCCATTATGGGAGACGAAAAGAGCATGATCTCGGGCGGCTATGGCCTCGATTTCAGCGCTGGCGTTACGCTGTTCCTCGCGTCGTTCTCCAAGAACATTGGAAGCGATGCCGGACCGCTGTTCGACCCGATACCCCTGAAGAACGCCCTGCCGCCGCTGCAGCAGTATGCCGCCAGCAACGCCGCCGCGCCGGAGGAGATCACCCCGACCGGCCAGGAGCCGTCCGGCTATGCCCAGCTGGTCCCGCCAGCGAAGGCGATCCTGGCCAACGAGGAGGACGCCATCGGCACCCTCCGGGTGGGGACCTCCTACGGCCATACCTACGCCTTCTACCTCGACAGGGTTCGGGACGAAGAGACCGGCAGGACCCACCAGCGCGTGTGCTGGGTGGATGTGAACACCGGCAAGAAGGCGGACGCGCAGGATTACATGCGCAATGATTATCTGGCGCGCAGCCGGGAGTGCGACGATTACGCCTTCGACGTATGGTCGGACGAAAGAACGATATTTGTGATCGCCTGCTGCGCCAACCGGTTCGACGACGACGGCTATCCGGCCGCGGGCGAGCTGCTGGACGACCATGCCTTTGTCTGGATCATGCCCTTGAAGTACGATGAGGCCGTCAACGACCTGGCGCCGCTTGGGGACGGTATCTATCCCTACGAACAGGACGCATGTAACCTGGACGCCGCGCTCAATCCCCGGGGCCTCTTCAACCCTCGCATCGAATGGGCGAAGGTGACCTACGATAATGGCATATACATCAGCCGCGTCGAGGCATACGGCTTCGCGGAACGGGTGGACGACGGCTCCGGTGAGAAGGGCTATGCCTGCTTCGAGTATACCGAGAACAAGATCGTCCTCATGTCCGACATGGCGATCCGAAGCGCCCTGGGCGACGATCACGAGCGCGTCAACCTGCGCTCCAGCGTCAGGGGAAAAGGCGGCTCTATCGAAGCCATCCCTCGCTTCCGCTGCTTCAGCTTCGTGGCACTGAGCCGACCCAGGGAGGGCGTCGAGGGCGACAGCGCCATCGAGCTGTACGACTGGGAGATGAACACCGCGCCGGTCACCTTTGAGACGCAGACCAGACCGGTGCACAAGGTGACTCTGACCGACACCAGGCGGCAGGCGGTCGTCGTGAAGAAGGGCGACATCGGAGCCTTCGAGATGGTCCAGGCCAGAGAGACGGGCAGCGATACCTACGCGCAGACGCTGTTCTACACCGAGGCCGAGACCGATGCAGACGGCGCGAAGGCCTACAAGCTGAAGGGCCTGCGCATTGACAACAAGCAGGGGGCGCTGAGCCGCAGCCTGTCCTACGACGTGACGGATTTCACCTATGACATCACCATGCCCGGCGGCGATTTCAAGGTTCAGACGGTTCACGGTACGCCCTATATCTACTGGCTGTCCACCGCCACAAAGCAGAAGGAGAGTGATCCGGACACCTGGCGGCTGTGGGTGGCCGTCTACGACCCCGCCACCAACACCGTCTCCGCTCCGGCAGTGTTCTCCGAGTTTTCGCTTGAAAGCGGCATGGTGCCCCACGACGTGCTGCTGACCACGGAAGGACAGGGCTACATGACCGTGACGCCCATGCCGAAGGAAGGCGACGGGAAGACGCCGCCGATGACGCTGTACAGCTTCCCGCTCACCCTCAAGCCGTTACTGACGGTGACTGGCATGGTCGTGGCGGAAACCACCGTGGCCGCCGGTGACTTCGAGGATACCACCATCGCCCTGATGAACGAGGGCAACATGGGCATATCGGCCTTCGATCTTGAGATGTACACCCTGGACGGTGACAAGGTCAATGTGGTGGAGACCCTGCACTGCGACTGCCTGCAGCCTGAAAACAGCAGCCTGACCATGCAGGGCGGCGGACAGTCGGTCGTGCTGCCCAAGGGCAAGCGGGCCATCTACCGAAACGACGATTTCGATTATACCACCCGCCAGCGCGATTGGGTGCTGGGTGAAAATACCCAGACGCTGAAGGCGAGCCAGAGCAGTACGAACGAAGCCTGGAGGAGCAGCCTTTCCGAAGGCGATACAAAGGCCCGGTATGTGAAGAGCAACATGCTGATGCCCGGAGCGCTGGCATCCTTCAACGGCACGCTGAAGATTCCCGAGAATTGGGGTGGCGACAAGACGCTGTACCTGCGCGTATCCAGCGTGTCCACCTTTGCCAACTGGCAGGGGGCCATGGCCAACGCCGCCGGAGTGGAGGGCGTTTCCGGCATCGCCGCCAACGCCGCCGCGACCCGGGAGCTGACCTGGAAGCTGGACGGCGACGCGCTGGTGCTGCAGCCGGGAGCGCTGGCGTCCAACGCGACCTTTGCTGGCGCCGTAAAGTCCGGCCTGATCGCAAATGCCGTCGAAGTCGGGCAGCCCGCACGGCTGGAGATCGCCTGCCAGGATATCGAGATCTTCCATCGCGTGTACGCCGACGGCGACGGCAGCGAGCTGGTGGACATCGTCATTTCAAATTACGCCCATACCGAGGACAGCTTCAAGCTGACCTGCGCGGTATACCTGGACGACGAAGAGGAGCCTCTCTACGTCAGCCTGCCCTACTACAGCGAGGCGCTGGCCAGCCGCGAGACCCACACCCTCACGCTGCCCATAGAGGCGCTGGTGGGCGATCCCGAGGCGCACAACAGCGCGCGGGTGGTGATTTCGGCGGTTGGAAGGGATGAATGCGCCTATGCCAACAACGAGTTCACGGTGCTCCTGGGTGGAAATCCGCTGTGCTTTATCCGTGAGCCCGGGGACGAGACGGTCCAGGAGGGCGAGGACGTCTCCTTTGAGGTGGAGGTCGGGGGCGGAAGGCAGCCCTATACCTACCAGTGGCAGGTCTGGGACCCCAAGCATGAAAAGTGGGTGGATCTGCCCGGCTTTACCGGTCCGACGCTGAGCCGCGAGGACGTTGAGAAGAAATGGGACGGCGCTCGCTTCCGCTGTGTCGTCACCGACGCGGCGGGCACGCAAATCGTCAGCCGGGAGGTCACCCTCACCGTGCGGGACGAAGTGCCCACCGGGGATCGCTCCAATCTGCCGCTGTATCTTATGGTGACCCTGGTTGCCCTGGCGCTGCTCTGGGGCATCCGACGCCGGCGGATGGTCTGATACTAGAGTGTGTTTCAAAATGCAGGGAGATGCAATTTCGAGTGGATTTGCCT
>ONJE01000163.1 GCA_900318045.1 uncultured Eubacteriales bacterium | reverse complement strand
CCGCCATTCCTGTTCCCTGTTCCCTGTTCCCTCGTCTCCCCGCCAAATCAGAATTTGCACATGGCCAAACAGCCACCAGCATCCCTCACAGCTCCTCCAATTCCTCCAGTTCGGGCACGTCGTCGCCGTCAAAGACTTCCTTGCCCAGCTCGGTGACGCGGACCGGTCCGGCCTGGCCGTACTGGTAGAGCTGGTCGAAGAATTCGATGGCGGCGCGAATCTTGGTGCGCAGCAGGTAACCCCCGGCTTCGGTGGCGGCATATACCGTCTCGGGATTGATATTCGGGTGCCAATCGTAGGCGCGGCTGTGGAAATCCTGTATGCTCATCAGGATCTGCAAAATCTCCTCCCGGGTCAGCGGGGCCAGCTCAGGGGCGTTGAGTATGGCGTTCAACGTGGCGTTGGCCGCCTTCAGCGATTCCGGATCGGCGGAAAAGGCGGCTTCGACGTTCGCGAATTCCTTCTTTTTGTCGATGCCTGCATTGCGCAATAGCTCCTTGCCCGCGCCTGCTTGCTCATGCGCCCGATCAGCTCGGCCTCGTCGAACAGCAGCACCCAGCCGTCGTAGCCCAACAGCCGGAACAGATGGCTGGTGAAGTAGAAGTAGTCCATGCTGTGCTTGCGCTTGCTGAAATTCTGGTTGAATTTCGCCGGCTTGCCGGTGATGCGTCGGAAGCTGCGCTTGATGATCGCGCCGGTGGTAAAGCTGCCTTCAAGGTCTGCAAGGAACAGCGCGCGCTCGTCCTCCTCCTGGGTGCCCAGGAACGCCTTCAACAGGAAATACAGCTTGTCGGTGTCCAGTTCGCGGGCGGCATAGGCCAGCAATTCACCCGCGACACTGCTGCCCTGGGTCAGCTCCTCCAGCTTCGCGCGAAAGCCGGGCTGGCTCGCGCCGGGCAGGTAGGTGTTGGCCATCAGCTTCTGGAACAGCATCCAGGGCTTGTCGATGGGCGATTCCTTGCCCAGGGACACATAGGATACCACCATGTTTGACGCGGTGGCCTGGCTGAATACGGTGTTCAGCAGATGAGTCTTGCCTTCGCCGTACCGCCCCGTAAAGAGCATTCCTTCCGAGCGGCCGGTCTGGCGGACCGCCTCCATGCGATCGTTGAGTTTGCGCAGCATGGCCGGGCGCGCCTCGGAGAAATACGCGCCCACCGCCCGGGAGGGTATGCCCGAGCGAAGCGCCTCGATGATGTGCCGGGCATTGAAGTCAGTCATTTTGCGCGCCTCCCTCCACGAGCTGTCGATTCATCAGATAGGGCAGGCCGAGTCCGCCGTATTGGCCGCGTTCGATGATCTCCTGCGCGGCTGCCTCCGTCAGGGGCGTTGCGGCGTATCTCGACTCTGCCAGCACATCGGCCAGCTTTTTTGACATCTCCGCCAGGAGCGGGGCGGTGTAGTATTCGTCTGCATAGCGGTCCAGGTCGATGATGTCGGCGAAGCGGTTGAAGCGCGTGCTGACCACTTCGCTCTGTATGCGCATCCACAGCGCCTGATAGGACTTCATGCCGTAGCTTTCATCGTCCATCAGCGCCCGGTCAAAGCACATCAGGAACATCACATAATGCATACTGTCGATGTCGTCGATCAGCTGTCGGATGCTCTCATAGGTGTCCTCCCTGCGCAGCTTTGTGTAGCGGATGGCCTCGCTCTGGGCCCGGTTCAGCAGCGCCTCCATGTCATCTATGACGATCAAAAGACCGGGATGCCCGCCCAGGTGAACCACCTCGGCCAGCGAACGCAGCAGATGCCTGGCGTTGTAGCGGGTGACACTGGTGGGCGAGAGCCCCAGCGCCCTCAGCTGGGCCAGCCGCACCGATTTGTCGCCATTCATGAAGGCCAATATCAGCTCGCGACTGGCGGGCTCGAGCGTCGGGTGCCCCAACAGGTCGCCGGTCAACAGCGAACAACAGGCCGCAAAGCAGCTGTCCAGCATGGGATTCCGGGTGAAAAACCGGCGCAGCGCATTGCGGATTTCGCCCTTTGAGATCGCGTCGCCCTCGCCGCGTTCAGACAGGTAATCCATCAGCTTTTGTCCTTCGCCGATCTGCGCCGGATCGTAGCCCAGTTCGCGGGTGATTTGGTCGGCGCAGTCCCGAAGCACCCGTTCGATGCCGCACTGCTCAAGGATATTCAGATAGATTTCCCGGAAGTCATGCAGCCAGACCGTCCTTGCCGAAAAGCCGGCTGTCAGGTAGCCCAGGGCTTTCGCCTGATCCAGCATGACCTGGGAGAAATGGGTTTTTCCGCAACCCGGTCTTCCGGTGGCAAACTTGATCTTGCTGCCGCCAAGGGGAATGAATTCGCGCAGATATTGGTCGCTCAGGAAATCCGTCAGGGATTCCAGGCCCACCGTGATCCCGTCAAGGATCGCGCCGGGGCCGGGAGCCTCGCCGCGCAACAGGTGCGCCAGCGCCTGATCCTGCTCGGATGTGTTCATGTGGCAGTCGTCTCCTTTCAAGGGTGGGGATCAACGGCGGAAAAATCAGTCCTCCGCCTCGTTCAGCGGGCGCAGCGTGTTGATGTAGGATTCCACGCCAGAGCGGCTGAGCACGCGAATGCCGGACGCGCCGTCCCTGCTGGTGCCGAAGGCATAGCGGGTGCCGCCCTTGGTGATCCAGGCTTCGGTGCCCGCTTCATACAGCCGGGCCAGGTCGAAGGCGAACTGCTGGGCGTCGTAATCCCTGCGGGCGCGCGCGGTGGGCACCATGTATTTGTAGATCTTGCTCAGCGCCTGGGTGCTGCCGATGCGGGCGCCCGTCTTCAGGCAGGCGGTCTCGTAGGCGTCGGCCAGCTCGTTCATGAAGGACGTCGCCTTGAAGCTGCCCGCGTACAGCTTTGTCTGCTCGGCCTGTATGGTATCGGCCACGTAATCCGGGCGGAAGCTGGGCAGCTTCTTGCGGTTGAGCCATACCTCGGCGGCGTGCTCCGCGTCGCCCAGGACCCGCACCTTGATGGGGAACATCTCATACACACCCTTTTCCCCGCGCACGTCAATGTTGCGCTGGGCGCAGGCCTGCAACAGCTGGCGCGTGAAATCGCCGTCCGCGAAATAGGCCTGGGTGTCCAGGTTGTCCAGCTGGGCCGTCAGCGCGCTTGCGCTGTCCCGAAGCCTTTCAATGCCCTCCGAAAGCCCCGCGGCCAGCTTTCTGGCCTCCGTCAGGTTGCCGGTGGCGGTGTTTTTGGCGATATTCTTCTGGGCCTTGGCGATTGCGCCGGCGCTGTCCTTCAGCGCCTTTTCCAACGGCAACAGCGCAGCGTAGAATTCCTCGTAATTGCTCAGTGCTCGCCACGGGCCTGTATGGCGAGCACTGCTCGCCGGTACGGATACGAGCCAAACGGCTTGAAGGGTGAATGGTAACTACAGTATAACGGTAAATATCACTTATTTCAAGTGAGTTCTTGCCTGCGAGGGCGCAATTTGATATATTATAACAAAGAATACGGCGGGGAGCGGGCGGCTATGGAACTGTATCGCTGGCAGCGGGACTGCCTGAAGGCCTGGCAGGGCAATGGATGCCGGGGAATTCTGAATGTGGCAACGGGCGCGGGGAAGACGCGCTTTGCCCTGGCGGCGATCCAGGCGCTTCGCCAGCGCCATCCAAACCTGGAGGTACGGGTGGTCGTGCCCACCATTGCGCTGGCCCGCCAGTGGTTGACCGCGCTGGCGCACGGCGCGCCGTCGGAGGCGTGGCGTCCGGGCCTCTTTGGCGGCGGGCGGCGGGATGAGGTCAATCGCCGGGTGATGGTGTATGTCATCAATTCCGCCCGCGAAGCACTGCCTGCGCACATGCGCCGTGCCTTTGCCCTGGGGCATCCGGCCCTGTTGATCTGCGACGAGTGCCACCATTGCAGAAGCCCGCAGAACAGACGCGTGTTCGACTTTGTCACGCCCCAGGTGCTTTCAGGGCGCCTGTACGCGAGCCTGGGCCTTTCAGCGACGCCCTTCGACGGCGAAGGAGACGGGGTGCTGAAGGATGCTTTGGGCGATGAAATCTACCGCTATGGCATCGATGACGCCGTCACGGACGGGGTGCTCTCTGCGTTCACCGTGTGCGAGGTGTCTGCGTCCTTCAGCGCTGAGGAAGAGGCGGATTATCAGGAGCTTACCGAAAGGCTGTATCGGTTGCTGAAAAAGCTGCTGCAAAGGTTTCCGTTCCTGAAGTCCATGGGTACGGAAGCCCGGCTTCGGGCCATACGCAAGCTGGCAAAGGATGGAGGCATGGATCCGGAGGATCCGGCTGCGGGGTTTATGCTGCTGCTGTACAGGCGCAAGGAGATCAGCGTGTTGGCCGAAGCCAGGATTCGCTGCTGCGTGGATCTGCTGGCGCGGCTGGAAAAGGGCGGGCGGGTGCTGGTATTCTGTGAGCGCATCGCCCAGGCAGAGGAAACGGTCGTCGCTCTGCGCCGCAGCATGGGAAACGCCGTGGGCATCTATCACTCGGGCCTGAATCCTTCGGCGCGGGCGCGGAACCTGGAGCGCTTTCGCACGGGTGAGATTTCGGTGCTGGTCAGCTGCCGCTGTCTCGATGAAGGCATCGACGTGCCCGAGGCGCGCTTCGGCATCGTGCTCAGCGGAAGCGCGGTATCCAGACAGCGCATTCAGCGGCTGGGACGGATCATCCGCACAGCTCCCGGCAAGGAGAACGCATGCCTGTACTACATATACATCCGTCAATCCGCAGATGACGCCGCCTTCCTGCCGGGACTTGAGCAATGCGAGACGTTCGGCCTGCGCTACTATGCCCGGGAGCGCTCGTTTTCCAATGAACCCTATGAGCTGGCGTCTTCGGAGCTGCTGTCCCGGGCGGAGGGTTTGGAGCCTTCGCGTCGGCGGGAGCTGCGCGACTGCCTGACAGAGGGGCAAACCCGGGCGGACTGCCTGCTGCCATCGGCGGCACAGGAGCGCCACATTCGCGCCGCGGCTACGATCCACGAGCGCAACTACTGGCGTTGCATGAAAAAGATCGGCGCGATGCTGCGGGTGACGAAAGCGTAAGGGAACGCCGGACGACGCATTGCGACGTCCGGCGTTCCTACAGGCTGTTTGCGCAGCCGTCTCCCAGCGTAGATACGAGGGTGTTTCGAGAACTGACATGACATTGGGGATGGTTCTCGTTGTCAGCTTTTCACTAACGCAATTAGCTGACATTCAGAACCGTCCCAGCTGTCATCCGTTGGTGCGGAAAGGAATGGTCATATGAATGAAAAAAGCACGAAAAAAGTAAGGAATATGATTAATGCCGGTATTGAAAGAGACGCAAATAATACTGTACTTATCGGTGTTTTTAATAGCGGATATCTCATTGCCCTATTGCTCTTCCTGGCGGGATCTATAGGGTCCCTTTGTGATGGAGTTATCGCTTCAAGAGGACTGGGAGTTGCTGAGCTTGCGGCGATAGGCATTGTATATCCATATACAAAAACCATGGAATGCATTTCTCTATTGTTTTCAAGTGGTTCCCAGGTTATTATGGGAAGAAAGATAGGGCAGAATAGATTTGAAGAAGTCTCAAAGATTTTCTATACATCATTGACTTTTATTGCAGTTTTGGCGGTACTTCTGGCGGCGTTTGTCTGTGCGTGTTCCGATCCTATATCCAGGCTGTTTGGCGCAAATAGTACTGGTGGAACACTTAAGCCTACCATGGATTATCTTTTTTCTCTTGCCATCGGTGCGCCTGCTCATCTTCTTACGCTGTATATGATCCCACTTTTTCAGCTGGATGAGAAAAAGAAGCTGATAAATATAACAACTGTAATCATGACAGTTGTAAATATATGCCTGAACATACTATTTGTGGTGCGAAACATGGGAATTAAGGGTATTGGCTACTCTACATCCATCAGTTATTATGTAGCGCTGGTCATACTCAGCACTCATTTTTTTGAAAAGAAACATGGAATACTTTTGCGTGGGAAATATAGTATAGATCTGAGATATCTGATAGAAGCAGTAAAAGAAGGCGCACCGTCTGCATTTAAGAATATATCCTCTATTATCTTTAATACATCTGTTAATAATCTGATCGCCAGAGTCGGTACGACGGATGCAATGGCGGCTTTTTCAGTCTTTAAGATGACAAAGTTTATTTTCTTGTCTGTTTCAGAGGCAATCATAAGTCCCGTCAGAATGATCCAGTCAATGCTGATTGAAGAGAAAGACAGAAAGACGCTCAGAGCAATTTTCAGATACTCTATATTGAAGGGACTGACTTTATCCGTGATGCTCTCTGCTCTTCTCTGGGTATTTGCAAGAGAAATGTTCAGTGTTCTGGTCTCTGGCAATGTTCTTGACGAGACCGTTTATCTTATGCGATGCAGCGTTATTGTATATATTCTGA
The DNA here is from genome assembly GCA_900318045.1 of uncultured Eubacteriales bacterium. Lineage (GTDB taxonomy): Bacteria > Bacillota > Clostridia > Christensenellales > Aristaeellaceae > UBA2862. Next base: position 4,599 of record ONJE01000163.1, on the reverse strand, counting down.
ATACATTTGTATGTTACTATCTTGCATATTTTCAGGCAATAGGGAAAAACGGGATTGTCTATTCTATTTCTGTAGTCCTTAACATCGTGACATTGCCACTTTTTTATCTTCTTGGTAAAGTATTTGGCGCCAGGGGCATATGGATTAGTTTTTCTCTTCAGTTTGTCATAGTGGCTTCGTATGTGATCATTGTTGCTCTGATTATGGGACGGAAGAACAAAAGTATTGTGGATAAACTTCTGATAATGCCTGTTGAAGAAGACAGGGATTACGAAACATTTGATTTTCATGTTGGGTCAATCGAAGATGCAAAAACTGCATCCACTGAGTTTGCCGATATCTGCAAAAATTGGATAGCCGAAAAGAAAAAGTCCTGTTATTGCAGCCTCGCGCTGGAAGAAATAATTTTCAATATTCTGGAATATCAGAAAGCAAATGATGAAAACGATCCAAATATTGATGTACATATTGTTTTATTCGGAAATAATAAGATGATCATGAGAGTAAAGGATTGCAGTAAAGAGCGAGACCCATTTGCAAAATATGAATACAGAAAGGAGTTGGATAGTCTTGAAAATATTGGTATAAAGATAGTGAAGTCCTTTGCTACAGATGTAAAATACTCGTTTATCTATGGCGTTAATTTTATAACTATTACAGTTTGAACTGAAGTGTACCCAGATCTATGAAGCGTACCCCGTGTCAAGGACAATTTAGAGCTTTTGCGATTATGACAATGGGGACGGTTCTTGTTGTCAGCTTTTCATTGACGCAAATAAGCTGACATTCAGAACCGTCCCGGTTGTCACCAGTTGTCACCATCCAAATAATCATCCAAAGAAAAACGACCAATAGAAACCCTATTGATCGTTTTTCTTTGGGCTGCCTGTTTATCCGTTCTTCCGCACGGCCAGCGTCGCCGCCTCGCCGTTGATCTTCCAATCCTTGGCGTAGGCGCCTTCGGGGGCGTCGCCCTCTGTGATGGCGGTGGCCAGCACGGCGGAGGCGATGGCGTCGGCGTTCTTTGCGATCACCGGCGCAAGGGCTTCGGAGGCCTTATAGGTCACGGTGATGCGGTCCACCACGTCGAAGCCGGCTTCCTTGCGCATGGTCTGCAGCTTGGAGATGACCTCGCGCACGAAGCCCTTCTCGATCAGCTCGGGCGTCAGGTTGGTGTCGATCACCACGGTCATGTCGCCCTCGGTCTGGCTGACGAAGCCGCTCTTCTGGGCGGGGGCGATCAGGCAGTCGTCCTTTTCCAGCGCGACCTCGACGGCGTTGATCAGGAACTTCACCACGCCGTTGTTTTCCAGCGCATCCACGAAGGCGCTGCCGTCCACGCCCTTCAGGTATTCGCCGATGGCGGGCACCAGCTTGCCAAAGCGGCGGCCCAGGGTGCGCAGCTGGGGCTTGATCTGGTAGGTGGTGAAGGCGCGGGCGTCGTCGATGAAATCCACGTTTTCAACGTTCAGCTCGTCCCGGATCAGCGCCGCGCAGGCGTCGGAGAGCTTCGCGCCCTTCACGTACAGCGTGCTCAGCGCCTGGCGCACCTTGATGTTGGCGGCGTTGCGGCAGGCGCGGCCCAGGGTCACGGCCTGGGCGACCTCGTCCATCTCCGCCTCCAGCGTCCTGTCGATCTTCGATTCGTCGCAGACGGGGAAGTCGCACAGGTGTACCGATTCCATTGCGCCTTCCGCGACGCTGGCCAGGTTGCGGTACATGGTCTCGGTCATGAAGGGGATGAAGGGCGCGGCGACCTTGCACAGCGTCATCAGCACCGTGTACAGCGTCTCGTAGGCGGCCTTCTTGTCGCCGGTCCACTCCTTGCCCCAGAAGCGGCTCTTGCTCAGGCGCACGTACCAGTTGGACAGCTCGTCCACAAAGGCCTGGATGGCCCGGGCGCTTTCGGTGATCTTGTACTCGGCAAGGCCCTCGTCCACGGTCCTGACCAGGCTGTTCAGGCGGGAGAGCACCCACCGGTCCATCAGGGTCAGGTCCGCGGGATCGGCCTTGTGCTCTGCGGGCACGTAGCTGTCGATGCTCGCGTACATGCAGAAGAAGGCATAGGTGTTCCACAGCGTGCCCATGAACTTCGACTGCATCTCGCTGACCAGCTCGCCGGAGAAGCGGGTGGGCAGCCAGGGCGCGCCGTTGGCGTAGAAGTACCAGCGCACGGCGTCGGCGCCCTGCTTGTCCAGCACGTCCCAGGGGTTGACCACGTTGCCCAGGTGCTTGGACATCTTCTTGCCCTCGGCGTCCTGCACGTGGCCCATGACCACGCAGTTCTGGAAGGGGCTGCAGTCGAACAGCAGGGTGCTGATCGCCATCAGCGTGTAGAACCAGCCGCGGGTCTGGTCGATGGCCTCGGAGATGAAGTTGGCCGGGAAGTTGGCCTCGAACATCTCCTTGTTCTCAAAGGGATAGTGCCACTGGGCGAAGGGCATGGAGCCGGAATCGTACCAGCAGTCGATCACCTCGGGGGTGCGCTTCATCTCGCCGCCGCAGCCGGGGCAGGTCAGCGTCACCGCGTCGATGTAGGGGCGGTGCAGCTCGATGTCGTCGGGCACATTGTGTCCCATTTCCTTCAGTTCCGCACGGGAGCCGATGACGTGGATCTTGCCGCAGTCCTTGCAGATCCACACCGGCAGCGGGGTGCCCCAGTAGCGCTCGCGGCTCAGGCCCACCAGCCGGTCGCGCACGGCGGTCATGCGGATGAACCAGGTGCTGCGGGCGTAGTAGATCAGCGGGGTGTCGCAGCGCCAGCAGAAGGGATAATCGTGGGTAAAGTAGGGCGCGTCCACCAGCTTGCCTTCCTTCTCCAGCCACTCCAGGATCATCGGGTCGGCCTTCTTCACGAACACGCCGGGCCAGTAGGTGTCCTTCGTCATCTCGCCCTTGGCGTCCACCAGCTGCAGGAAGGGGATGTGGTTCTCCCGGCCCACCCGGGCGTCATCCTCGCCGAAGGCGGGCGCCTGGTGCACCACGCCGGTGCCGTCGGACATGGTGACGTAGTCGTCGCACACCACCGTCCAGGCGTTTTCGGCGTTCTCCGTGCCCTCGATGGCAGCCTTCTGGAAGTCGAACAGCGGCTCGTAGCGCAGGCCCTTCAGTGTGCTGCCGGGGAAGGTGGTCTTATTGGTTACCTCCACGCCCTCGCCCAGCACCTTTTCGATCAGGGCGTCGCCCATGATGACGGTGCGGCCGTCATAGTCGAATTTCGCGTAGGTCTCGTCGGGGTTCACGCACAGCGCAACGTTGCTGGGCAGCGTCCAGGGTGTGGTGGTCCATGCGTAGATGTAGGTGTTCTCCTGATCCTTCACCCTGAAGCGCACCACGGCGGAGCGCTCCTTGACCTCCTTGTAGCCCTGCGAGACCTCGTGGCTGGACAGGGCGGTGCCGCAGCGGGGGCAGTAGGGCACGACCTTGTGGCCCTTGTACAGCAGGCCCTTGTCGGCCACCTGCTTCAGGCTCCACCACACCGATTCGATGTAGTTGTTGTCATAGGTGATGTAGGGGTTTTCCATGTCGGCCCAGAAGCCCACGCGCTCGGACATGCGCTCCCATTCGCCCTTGTACTTCCAGACGCTCTTCTTGCACTCCTGGATGAAGGGCTCGATGCCGTATTCCTCGATCTGCTCCTTGCCGTCCAGGCCCAGCAGCTTCTCGACCTCCAGCTCCACCGGCAGGCCGTGGGTGTCCCAGCCCGCCTTGCGGGGGACCAGCTGGCCCTTCATCGTGTGGTAGCGGGGCAGCAGGTCCTTGATGGCGCGGGTCTCGATGTGGCCGATGTGGGGCTTGCCGTTGGCGGTCGGCGGGCCGTCGTAGAAAGACCAGACCTCCTGGCCCTCCCGGTTTTTCATGGACTTCTGGAAGATGTCGTTGTCGTTCCAGAACTTGATGACTTCCTTTTCACGCGCCAGGAAATCCAGCGCCGTGGAGACCTTTTCGATCATCCGTGTGTTCCTCCCCGTAAAAATATATGCGCCTCTCATCCCCATGGGACGAAGGCGCTTCGCGGTACCACCCAGGTTGGCATATCCAAGGGATACGCCCACTCTCTCGCGCTGTAACGGGCGCGCCCGACGGAGCCTACTGCCGCCCTGTACGCGGGTTCGGTCCGCTGCTCCGGGAGGATGCCCCACGGCCGCGGCCTCCGGACTTGCACCATACTCCGGCTCGCTTCGCGCCTTGGACCCGTGGGCGGTTCCCATCTTCGCAGTGTCTATACGCTTCTATTATAACCGATTTCAGGATTTTGTAAATGCCCCGGAAGGGAATCAATCTCGATTTTACCTTCAAAAAACGAAAAAAGGCCAACTGGCCCGTTTTATTATGGTATAATAATAAAGTGAATAAAGGGATTGTAACTATTCAGTCCGGTAACTTCTGATTTGTCGCGGGCTATCGCCCGCTTGAAGGGGGACAGGTCCCCCTTCAATACATCCCCCTCAGATTTGCCTGAAATCGAAAGCGATTTCCGGGCGGCAAATCTGCAAGGAGGCTTTTTTCACTCTGGTCGACAGGCTCCCTGCCGTGAAAAAAGCCCCGCCCGCGGCGTACATGCCGCCGCGTACGATTTAAGATCGGGGCGCTCCGCCC
>ONJE01000347.1 GCA_900318045.1 uncultured Eubacteriales bacterium | reverse complement strand
ACGCGAAGCGTGACTGAGGGAGTGTATGCTGAGCAGTAACAAAATGCCGACTCAGCGCCCGGGCCGGTTCGGCATTCCACCGCCTCCCACGGTGACAAAAAATTTTACCAAACATTCGCATAATACTTGCATTTCCCCCGGCATCATGCTATAATAGTTCATATCACCTGAGAATTTATCCTCGCTTTATCCATTTGTTTCCTTAAGGACACAGTTCCAGCGCGAAGGGAGGCGTCACCCTTGCACACCCTCGACATCCTTCTTCGGGACACCGCCGAAATACAGAGCTTCGCCAATCTCGTCAACAACTATCCGTTCACCATCTCCCTGCGGCAGGGCCGCGCCGTCACCGACGCAAAATCCATACTCGGCATCTACAGCCTTGACCTCAGCAAGCCCGTCACCGTCGAGGTGTATTCCAACCAGGCCGGGGATTTGCTCGAGGCGCTGGAAAAGTATACTGCCTGAGGACCGCTCCCCTGAGCGACGAGAGGTCGAAGCCCCATGCTCACATTTGGTCTGTTCGCCGCAATATCCGCCGCCGGCTGGATCCTGCTGATCGTCGGCATCGCCATTCAGCGCTATCAGTCGCTTCGCCAGGAGCAGGAGCGCACCCGCGCCACGGGCACAGTCGTGGCCCATGCCGGCGGAACCGGCAGGGGAAGATACTGTATTCCCGTGATCGAATTCACGGCGGACGGACAGAAGATCCGCCAGCGCTGTAAGGGGACATTTGAGCGGGAGAAATATCCTGTGGGTCAGACGCTGGACATACTTTACGACGCCGACGCCCCCACCCGCTTCCATCCGGACGCGGCAGTGGAGGTCAATCCGGGGCGGATTCTCGTGCTGATCGGCGTGGCCTGGATCGCCTTCGCCGTGATCCTTACCGGCCTGCTGTCCGGGGTACTGGAGCGGCACCCGGGTGCAGGCAAGAACACCTTTCCCCTGTCCGACATGCCAAAGGTCTCCACCGTGAAGGGCGATTCCCAGGGCAGCACCGACGGCTTTCAATATCTGCTCTCAGACTTCGGCACCGCCCTGTTGAAGGGCTACAGCGGCAGCGAGAGCGACGTCTCCCTGCCGATGCTGATCAATGGCCACCTCGTCACGGGCATGACCCAGGCTGCCTTCTCGGGCAACCGGCGCATGACGCGGGTCCAGGTGCCCGGCACCGTCCGCGCCCTGTCGAACGGGGCCTTCGCGGGCTGTATCGCCCTGAGGGAAGTGGTGCTGTCCGAGGGGGTGCAGGTCATCAATGCCATGGCCTTCGCTATGTGCCCCTCCCTGAGAGATGTGACGATCCCCGCCAGCGTCTCCACCATCGACAAGGACGCCTTCCCCGAGGACTGCGCCGCCACCTTCCACGTCGCCACGGATTCGTTTGCGGAGCGATATTGCCGGGAAAAGGGGTTCACGGTTGAGACGGAGATATAGAAACAGGTCCTTCGCATCGCACAGTATGACGCTGTTATGCTCGTCATCCTGTTCGATGCGAAGGACCTGTTTCTATTCCCCTTCCGCCAGCGCGCACAGCCGTTCCACCCGCATGCATCCTCCGGCTTACATCGTTGGCCGACGATAACGCAGCATATGGAGATTTAGAGTGTTCAAATCTTTTCTGAACAGTGCCTTACCCGTCCCCGCCGTCACAGCTCCGTGTCGATGTAGCGACAGGCGGCCAGCGCGGCGGTGGCTCCGTCGGCCACGGCGGTGGTCAGCTGGCGCACGCCCTTGCTGCGGCAGTCCCCCGCCACGTACACGCCGGGGGTGCGGGTTTTGCAGTCCTCGCCGGAGGCAAAGTAACCCCAGTCGTTCAGCTCGGCCAGCGCCTCAAAGGGCTCATTCTCGGGAATCAGGCCGATGGCTACGAACAGCCCGTCGCAGTGGACGACCTGTTTTTCGCCGGTGATCCGGCTCTCGATCTCCACGCCCCGCAGCGCGCCGTTATCGGTGACCAGGCCGTTGATCTTCGTATCGCAGATGGCGCGGACATTGGCCTTTGCCCGCAGCGCGTCCTGGAGCTTTTGCTCGCCGGTCAGGGCAGGCAGATCCTGCAGGATGACGACCTCGCCGCACTTCTCCGACAGCAGCACGGCCTCCTGGAGGGCCGAGTTGCCGCCCCCGGCCACGCACACCCGCTGGCCGCTGTAAAAGTCGCCGTCGCACACCGCGCAGAACGAGATGCCCTCGCCCACCAGTTCATCCTCTCCGGGCAGGCCCAGCATCCGGTGCTTTACCCCGGTGGCGATCACCACGGCCCGGCCTTCGAAGGCGCTGCCCTCCTCGGTGCGCACCACCTTGGTCTTGCCCCGATCCTCCACGGCCACCGCGTTCTCCAGCTCGATCTCGGCCCCTTGGGCCATGATCTGGTCCAGCATTTTATCGGCAAATTCGTTGCCGCTCATTTGCAGCGTGCCGGGGTAGTTCTCGACCTTCGGGGAGTGGGTGATCTGCCCCCCGAAGCCGTTTCGCTCGATGACCAGCGCCTTCTTTCCGTTGCGCTGGGCGTACAGCGCCGCCGTCATGCCCGCCGGGCCGCCGCCGATGATGATGATGTCGTACATATTCAACGCCTCTCTCGCCTCTAAAATGCAGATGCCCATCGAGACATCTGCACTGAGTTATTATACCTTGTTTTACCTTACTGCGCCTATTTCACCACGTGCCCGCTCATCAGCCATCCCTTGATGTCCGAAACCCCGCGGAACTTCTCAAAGCCGTCCCCGGTGCGCACCACCAGCGTCGGGGCCTGCCTGACGCCGTACTTCGCCGTCAGCTCGCGGGCATCCGTGGCGTTCACCGCCGCGTATTTCACGCCCGCCTTGTCCAGCAGCGCCATGGCCGCCTTGCAGTTCGGGCAGGTGGGGGATTTGAAGAGTATTGCCTCCGCGCTGTCGGGGTCAGCGGACGACGTGACGCTGGCCTCGCGGAGCCTGGCCTCCGCCAGCTGCTCGGCCTTCGCGGCCTGGGCCTGGGATTCCATCAGAGCCCTCGCGTGCTCGCCGCCGGGATTATC
>ONJE01000117.1 GCA_900318045.1 uncultured Eubacteriales bacterium | reverse complement strand
GTGGACGTGCTGACCTGCGCCGCGCCGTATGTCAATCCGGATCGCAGGAAGCCGATTCCCCTTGAAAAACTGGAGGATACCTTTAATCACAGGATCCGCAACATCCTGGAAGTGGCTACCGCCAACGGTGCGGATAATCTCGTCCTCGGTGCCTTTGGCTGCGGAGCCTTCAACACCTCCCCGGCTCTGGTCGCAGGATGCTTCCGGTATTACCTGGTAGATAAAGGGTACAGGAATTACTTCAAGCGCATCATGAAGGACGCGAAGCGGCAGAAAAGATACAACAAAGCCCTGCAAAAGCTGATGGAAAAAAACAATCATGATACGCCGACAAGCCAATGACACAACGGAAGGACAACAGCCATGAGCAAGACTACCATCGAAAACAAACCCACGCCAAATCTGAAGGCACTCCTTCCCATCCTCATTTTCCTGATCATCTATTTGGGGAATGGCATCTATTTCGAATATATCAATCCCATCGAGGGAAAGATGGGCTTCTATATCATGTCCGTCGTTGTGGCTTTCGGTATTTCTCTCATCGTAGCCTTCCTTCAAAACCGCCAGCTGACCTTTGATGAGAAGATTCACATTTGCGCCCAGGGAATCGGGGATGATAATATCACTACAATGCTTCTCATATTCCTGTTGGCTGGAGCATTCAGTGGCATTGCCAGCGCGGCCGGTGGTGCGGTCAGCACCGCCAATATGCTGCTCAATATCCTTCCCGCAAGATTCGCCGTACCTGGCCTTTTCATTATTGCCTGCCTGATCTCAATGGCAATGGGGACCAGTGTGGGAACCATCACTGTTCTCGCACCCATCGCGGTGGTTGTGGCGACAAACGGCGGGCTATCACTCCCCCTGTGTATCGGCACAGTGGTTGGCGGAGCGATGTTCGGTGATAATCTCTCCGTTATTTCGGACACAACCATCGCCGCCACCAAAACACAAGGTATCGAAATGAAGGACAAGTTCCTGACAAATATCAAAATTGCCTGCCCTGCGGCGATCTTGACGTTGATATTGTTAATCGTGGTTTCTCTCAGAAGCACCCCTACCCCTATAGGTACATTTGAATTCAATGTGCTGTTGGCTTTGCCCTACTTTGTCGTGCTCGTTTTAGCCCTGCTTGGCATCAACGTTTTTGTTGTCCTCCTGATTGGTATACTTCTATTCCTGATCACTGGCGTCTGCTTCGGTCATCTTGACTACGCCCTTGCCTTTTCCTCAATGGGCGATGGCACCGCCGGCATGTTTGAAACAATGATTGTCACTATACTCGTAGCATCCATTTCGTCGCTTATGAAAGCGGGAGGCGGATTTGAAGCAATTCTGGAGCTCATACGCAGTCGTTTCAGCGGTAAGCGTGGCGGCATGCTGGGTATCGCCCTGCTGACTGCGTTCATGGATATAGCGACAGCCAACAACACTGTAGCCATCGTCGTTGCCGCACCAATCGCCAGGGATATAAGCAGAGAATTCAATGTGCCTTCTAACGTTACTGCATCTTTGCTTGACACCTGTTCCTGTATCACGCAAGGAATAATCCCTTATGGCGCACAGTTACTTGTTGCGGGAAGTCTGACCGGTATCAGCAGCTTTTCTATCGTTCCCTACCTGTTATACCCCTTCCTGCTGATGGTATTCGTTGCTGTCTCGATTATCGTGGCCGGACGGGCAAGCAAAGCATGAAACTGTGTTACAACCCGACTTTGCCACTTTCAAAGACACAAAAGCGGTAACGAAAAAGAAAAAAAGTCCGGAAATACAAGGAAACCCCTTGTTTTTTTTATATTTATGTGATATAATAATATAGCAGTTGCGGCGCTATGTTTTGGAGGGAATATGCATATCGAAAAATACAAAACCAACGGAAAATACTATCTCCGGTTGGTAGAGAATAAACGTATTATAAAAGACGGGCAAAGCGTGAACCGCAAAAAGCTCATACTCAGTTTGGGGAGAATTGATCAGTATGACGATGGGCAGCCGAACTATCTTGAAAGGCTTCGGCAGTCTTTTAGGGATGGAAGACCATTAATTCCCGCTTTACAGGGATATGTGGAGTATGCACCCAAATCTGTTGTACAGATTTCATTTGAACAGGGCAGCACTTTTTGTGTTGCAGCGCCCCGGCGATTTGCTCCATGTATATTGGACTCTGTTTTTGCCGCTCTGGGTCTTGACCAGCTTTTTGCGAGCATCAAGCACACCTCTAGAATAAAGTATGATTTGCAGGGAATTGTCAGGCTGCTAACTTATGGACGGATATTGGAGCCTGCTTCCAAACTCGCCACCATGGAACAGAATGAGGATTACTATCGGCCGTTGGTCAAAAGCAGCAATAATTTCAATGTATATGACGCATTGGATGTTATTTACGCGAATCGTCGCCAGATCATTCAGCGGATGAACACCAATATTTCCCGGGGAATTGGACGGAACACCAGCAATGTGTTCTATGATGTGACCAATTTCTTCTTTGAAGTCGAAGAGCCTGATGACGATATTCTGGATGATGAGGGCAACGTTCTGGAAAAAGGCCTTCGGAAAATGGGCGTATCCAAGGAAAACCGGAAGCAACCTATTGTACAAATGGGCTTGTTTCTGGACGATAACGGCATTCCTATATCGATTGAGATGTTTCCGGGCAATACATTGGATCACCTGACGCTCCGGACAGCTATGAAGAATACCATAGATACGCTTGAATTGGAGCGCTTCATTCTCGTTGCCGACAGAGGAATGTACAGCGGCACCAACATGTGCCATGTTCTGAACCTGGGAAATGGGTATATCGTTTCAAAAAGTCTGAAAAAAAGCACACAACAAGATCGGGAATGGGTACTTGACCAGCGCGATTACACTGAAATCAGTCCGGATTTCAAGTATAAATCCCGCATCGTCTCTCGAATGGTTACCGATGAAGATGGTACACGAAAGAAGATACGAGAAAAAGTGGTTGTATATTGGAGCAAGGCCTTCTATGCCCGGGAAATGCACGAAAACCGGTCGTTCCTGGAATTCATAGAGAAATTGAAGGCTAACCCAAACGGTTTCAGAGTTTCGGCTGCACAGAGCAGAAGCCTCAAAAAGTTCATGCAAAAGGATATGCTGCACATGGAAACAGGAGAAATCGTGGATTCCCGAAAGCTTCTTTCCCTGATTGATGATAAAAAGCTGACTGAGTTTAACGAACTCATGGGCTATTACCAGATCGTTACCTCCGAGTTGGAGATGGACGACCGCGATATTATTGATAAATATCACGGTCTCACCCGCATTGAAGACCAATTCAGAGAGATGAAGGGAACCTTGAATACCCGCCCGATTTACGTTAACACGCCGGAACACATTCAGGCGCATCTCCTCATTTGCTTCATTGCCCTGACGATGATGCGTATCATACAGCACAAAGTCAAGCTGTCTCTCCCGCCCGACGCGGGCAAGTCGCTCTTCTGGACTTATGGCATATCCGGAAGCCGCTTGTCCAAGGCTTTGTTGGATTGGAAGGTCGAACAGCTTTCCAGTGAATACTTCCGTATGTCCTATGTGAATTCCGACGACCTTCGTCTGATCCTGGATGCCTTCGGACTTCATATTCCCCCAATCCTTTTTACACGTGGTGATCTCCGTACATTGAAAGCTTCCGTATCCGCGTTTTGATCTTCTGTTTTGCAGTTGCTAATTATTTTGCCTTTTCGGCCTCCTTCACTTTGATTTCATTGGGGTTTTTGCTTTTTCTGCTGGCAAAGTCGGGTTATAACACAGGCGAGGCAGGTTATCAAGGGAATATACTTCAAAGCACCGGGCAAGAAAAGATGCAAGATAATGCGCAAGATATTGATGAAAACGGCCTGTCGTGGTACAATGGAAGCATCAATCAGGAGGTCAAAGTATGGAGCGTTACGAGCCGCCCTTTGAGATCACGAACCGGATGCTGAACCGCGTGTCCTCCATTTCGGAGAAGCTGGGCAGGATCGAGACCCGGCGCACGCTGGAGCGCCAGCCGCACCTGCGCCGGAACAACCGCATACAGTCCGTGCATTCCTCGCTGAAGATCGAGGCCAATTCGCTGTCGCTGGACAGCGTGCGCGACGTGCTGAATGCGCGCGAGGTCATCGGCCCGGCGAAGGAGATCCAGGAGGTCAAAAACGCCTTTGCGGGCTACGATCAGATCGACGCTGTCGACCCGTACAGCCTGGACGATCTGCTGCGCCTGCACGGCGTGATGACCCGCCTGACGGTGGAAGAATCCGGCGTGTTCCGCAGCGGCGCGGTGGGCGTGTATCGCGGCGGCGTGTGCATCCACATCGCCCCGCCGCCGGAGATGGTGCCGCTCTTGATGCGGCAGCTGTTCGACTGGATAGCGGCGCGACGCGGGGAAATCCATCCGCTGATCCTGTCCAGCGTGTTCCACTATGAATTTGTGTTCATCCACCCCTTCCGCGATGGCAACGGGCGCATGGCGCGGCTCTGGCAGACGGCGCTGCTGAGCCGGTGGAACCCGCTGTTTGAGTACATCCCCATCGAGAGCCAGATTGAGCGGTTCCAGGATGGGTATTACGACGCCATCGCCGTCAGCACCAGCGAGGGCAGCGCCACGGTGTTCGTGGAGTTCATGCTGGACCGGATCGACGAGGTGCTCGACCGGGTGATCGCCCAGGAGCACGGCGGCCAGACCGAGCAGGTCAAGCGGCTGCTGGCGGCGATGGAGTACGACACGCCCTACACTGCCGCGGCGCTGATGCGGCTGCTGGGCCTCAAATCCCGCGACGCTCTGCGCAACAACTACCTGAACCCGGCAATCGAAGAGGGGCTCATTCAGATGACCGTGCCGGACAAGCCGACGAGCAGGAATCAGAGGTATATAAAGGGATAGAAGTCTGATACAATATAACCCCCGCATTCGGAAGGGAGAGACGCAAGCCATGACAGACATTCACGAGGTCGCATGCAGCTTTTGCCAATTGGCCGAACGCTTCTGTGATGCCGTCGAGAAAAAGAGCGTTTCTGCGGAGAATGCCGCTGAATGGCTCTCTTTGCTGATGGAGCTGTACACCAAGGCAATGGCCCTTCCGGAGGTCGAGCCCGACGACGAATCGATCTCATATGAAAAGAATGCGATACCGCAGCCGACAATCGAGTGCCTCAGCACTTACTGGGAAACCTATGACCCGTTTCGCCTCGAAGAGCCGGTATGCGGAGATTTGAAGGATGACCTGCAGGACATCTATAGAGACCTGTGCTCCGGGATCAAGGCGTTTAATGCCGGAAATGTATGCAATGCCATATGGGAATGGAAGTTTGGCCTAATCAATCACTGGGGTCAGCATACAGTGGATGCCATTCGAGCACTGCATAGCATAAGGACTGATATGTGACCAGAATATCGAATGGCTTACGGGAAGATTTGAGAGTGTGTGCTTGAGTACCCACGATTTGGAAAACCATCGTAATACCGCTTGATTAGCACCAGATAATACATTATATTTTGTGGGTGTATGAAGAGTTTTATTCAAAGTAGCAAATAGAGATGCTGGAAGAGATCCGGAGAAAACTGAGGGAGTAATTGCATGGTAACAAAGTATTACATCGTTGCCCGCATCGACGGGGACTATGCTTGGCTGAAGAGGACGGACGCGGAGGAGGAAACGATGTTCATTGCGCGTGCCCTTCTGCCAGAGGAGATCGACGAGGGAACGAAACTGAAGTATGAGATGCTTCAGTACGAAATCATATGAAGATATACATTGACGCGGACGCCTGCCCGGTGACGCGGATCGCCGAGAGGGTGGCGAAGGAACGCGATATTCCCGTGGTGCTGCTGTGCGACACGAATCACGTCCTGAACTCTGATTACAGCGAGATCCGGGTGATCGGCGCCGGAGCGGACGCGGTGGACATCGCGCTGATCAATTTGTGCTAACGCGGGGATATCGTGGTTACGCAGGACTACGGCGTGGCCGCACTCGCCCTTGGCTAGGGCGCGAAGGCCATCCATCAGAGCGGACGATGGTATACGGATGAGAACATCGACGACTTATTGATGGAGCGCCACATGGCGAAGGTCGCCCGGCGCAAGAGCAAGAACCATTTGAAGGGCCCGGCGAAGCGGACCGAGGAGGACGACCGGCGGTTCGAGGAGAGCTTCAGGCGGCTGATACAGGCGGTCAACGGGGAGGCATGACAGAATGCGCTTTGGTTTTTCATACGTCGGACTCATCTATCTGGTGATGCTGATGGCGCCGAACCTGATGTGGACAAAGAACAAGCCCCGGGATTACGACCGGTACGCCGCAAACGAGAGCAAAGCGCTTCTGGCGTTTGAAAGGACCGGCGAAGTGCTCGTCAGCACCTTGGCGATCATCTTTGCGGACTTCAACCTGCGGCCTTGGACGCCCTGGTCCGTGTGGCTGGTGGTTTCGTTCATCCTCATGATCCTCTATGAGGCTTTCTGGATCCGGTATTTCCGGAGTGAAAAGACCATGTCGGATTTCTACAGCAGCCTTGCGGGAATCCCGGTGGCCGGGGCGACACTGCCGGTCGCGGCATTTTTCCTGCTGGGCGTCTACGGGCGGAACATTCCGATGATCGTCTCGACGGTTATCCTCGGGATCGGCCACATCGGAATCCACTTGGCCCATGCGAAGGAGATTCGGGACGGACGGCAGAATGGGTAAGATGACACAGGAGGACGTGTGATGAAGCTTTGGTGCTTCGGGGATTCCAACACCTATGGCTACGATCCCTGCGGATTCTTCGGCGGGCGGTATGCCGCGCCATGGCCGGAGCTGCTGGCGGAGAAGACCGGGTTTGAGGTCATCAACGACGGAAAAAACGGGCGGATGATTCCCGAACGGGAACATGAATTCCTCCAGTTCCACAGGGACGCGGAGCGGTGCAGCGCGGACGCGCTCATCGTGATGCTGGGCACCAACGACCTGCTGGAAGGAGCGACGGCCGGGGAGGCGGCGGCGCGGATGGAGGCATTCCTGAACCGATGCAGCATGCCGTTAGTCCTGCTGGTCTCTCCCCCACCCTTTGTCCGCGGCGCGTGGGTGCCCGACGACGGGCTCGTGGAGGAATCGAAGGCGCTGTCGCGGCAGTATGAAGCCCTGGCGGAACTGCTCGGCATTCGGTTTGCCGATGCGGGCGAATGGGGCATCGAACTCGCCTATGACGGGGTGCACTTCACGGAGGAGGGGCACGCGCGCTTTGCGGAAGGATTGGCATCCTGCTTGGAGGTGATTCTATGATCGATTATGACGCGCTGCGCGAGGCGTTGAGGGATGAGTGTTTTGCCGCCTGCTTTGGCGGAGGCATCGGCCCGGCCATCATGGATGCACTCAGCGTGGAGGACATGAGCCCGGAGGAGCTCGTCCGGGCGGCGCGGCTGTGGGGGATTGACGTGGATCGATTTGCGATCTGATACTGTTCTCA
>ONJE01000176.1 GCA_900318045.1 uncultured Eubacteriales bacterium | reverse complement strand
CCACCCAGCCATGGTCGAAGCCGGCGCACATATCGTTGCCAAATACGCTGCCGGCCACGTTCTTCTCGATTTCCCGACCCTCCAGCAGGGCCTCTACCGCGCCCAGCACATAGGGTACCCAGTTGACCCGGGTACTGATCAGGGACGTGGACGGGGCAATGTCCAACATGCTCTGGTTGTAGCCCACATGCACGACAGGATGGGCGACCTTTGCCTCCTCGCAGGCCATGGCAGGGCCGATGGTATCACTGTGCTGGCCGATCACCACGCAACCCTCGTCGATCAGGGCCCGGGCGGCGGCCTTCTCACGGTTGTAGCTGCTCCAGGCGTAGGTATAGCGCACGCGCATGGTCGCCTCCGGGGCTACCGAGCGCACGCCCAGCAGGAAAGCCGTATACCCTGAAACCACCTCCACCGAGGGATAGGCGCCCACATAGCCCACCAGTGCCGCGTCTGCATCGATGATGTGATTGTCGATCAGGTCCCGCAGCTTGAGCCCGGCGGCGATGCCGCTGACATAACGGGCCTGGTAGATCTCGCCGTTGAAGGTGTGGTAGTTCGGCGGATAGTCGTCATGGTCCGCTGCGTTGTAGGAGGTCTGGCAGAACTGAACATCGGGATATCGCCGCGCCGCCTCGACGATCTGAGAGCTGTAATTATTAGTAAACACGATCGCGCAGCCGTCCTGTATTAGGGCGTGCAATGCGTCGGCGCTCTCATCCTCGGGCACATTGGTGTGGGCATACACCCTCACCCGCCCCGGCAGCTTGGCTTCCAGCGCCTCCTGGGCCAACATAAAGTTGTAGGTGTAGGGCGTGCTCTCGTCGTTTTCATAGATGAAGCCCACCTTCAGGGCGTCCATCCGGGTGGTGCCGTCCCAGACGGAATACACCATGCTGAACACCGCGACCACCAGCAGCGCCGTCACGATCGTGGTTATGTATACGCGCTTCATGCCCGTCGTCACCCGTCCCTTCAATCATCCTTCTTGACCTGATACAGTGCGTTCAGGTCAATCTTGCCCTCGTCGATCAGCCGCAGCAGGATGTCCACGATCTGCGGGTCGAACTGGGTGCCCTTGCCGTTCTTCATCTCATTGAACACATAGCTGAAGTCCATCTGCTTGCGATACACGCGGTTGGCGGTCATGGCATCGAAGGCGTCTGCCACGCCGATGATGCGCCCGTACAGCGGTATCTCTTCCCCTTTCAGGCCATCGGGATAGCCCCGGCCGTCATAGCGCTCGTGGTGATAGCGCGCGCCGTCCACCACGTGCTCGATCAGCGTGAAGTCCTTGAGGATCTCCGCGCCGTGGGTGACGTGGGTTTTCATCACCGCATACTCCTCGTCGGTCAGGCGGTCGGGCTTGTTGAGTATTTTGTCCGGGATGCCGATCTTGCCGATGTCGTGCATCAGCGCGGCCCTGCGCAGGTTTTCGCACTCCTTCTCGTCGAAGCCGAGTTCCCTGCCGATCATCATCGAATACTGGGACACCCGCTGGGAATGCTGACTTGTGCGCCCGTCCTTGGCGTCCACCGTCTTGGCGATGGCCATGATGGTCTCGTTGCCCATCTGGAGCTGCTGCTTCATCAGCGCCATCTCATGCTCCTGGCGCTCCAGCAGGCGCTGCATGCGCCTGCGCATGCTGTACCAGGTGGCCCAGATGACCGCCAGCATCGGCACCAGCACGATATAGCCCATGAACCAAGGGTAGTCATAGATCTCCCTGGCCTTGACCAGCTTGTAATCCCGCTCGCCCAGTATGTTGCCCTTGTTGTTGTCGAAGACCGCCAGGTGGAAGGTGTAGGTGCCGGTGGGCAGATTGGTATAGGTAATGGCGCCCAGGCTGCTCTGGGGCATGATGTTCCAGTCGGCGTCGAAGCCCTCCAGCCAGTAGCCCACATAGGGATCCTGTATGGTGTAGTTGATGATCTCCGGCATCAGCTCCACCTTGCCCACGCCGCGGCCAATCTCGATGGTATTGCGGCGACCCACGCTCTTGGTGGCATTGTCCAGCTTCACGCTCTTGACCGACATCCGGTAGGCGTTGATGCCAGAGGTATAGCGTTCGGTGTCGATGATGAACACGCCCTGGTCGCAGGGCAGGAACAGATCGCCGTGGGTGTCGCAGTAATTCCAGGAATTGGCGGTCAGGGCGCTGGTCAGGCCGCGCCGGGCGTCCAGCAGGTCATAGGTGATGTTCTCGCTGCCGGAGAGCAGCTCGTCCCGGTCCACCACATAGATGCCCGCGCTGCTCATCACGAACAGCGTTTTTTCATCCCTGGCCCATATATCGTAGTTATTATAGTAGGGAAAGCTGTCGAGGCTGCGGATGGCCCCCGCCTCATCCATGTAGCACAGGCCGTTGCTGGTAACGATGAACACGCCCTTTCCCCTGGGGTCAGGGACGGTGCGCAGGATCACGCCGGAGCTGAGTCCGTCCTCCCGGGTCAGCATTTTGTCCACCCTGCCGTCCACCAGCACCGCGATACCGTCGCCGTCGGTGCCGGCCAGTATCCGACCGTCGGGCAATTCGGTCACCGTGAGGATCATCGAATTGATCAGGCCGTCGGCATAGCCGATGGTATCGACGATCCCGTGGTCCCGGATGAAGCTGATGCCGGTGTCACCACCTGCCATGATGGTGCCGTCGGAGAGCTCCGCCACCACCCTGGCCCGGTTGCCGAAGCTGCCGCTGTCGCTGTTGTACAGGTGCTCGGTTCCGTCAGGCTCCACCTCCAGAAGACCGCTGCCATAGGTACAAACCCACAGGTTGTTAGACGAATCCACCAGCAGGCAGCGTATGCGCACGCCGTCCAGCTTCTCGGTCAACGCGTTGGTGATCCGCTTCTTGCAGGCCGCGTCCACCACATCCAGGCCCTTGTCGGTGCCGAAGTAATACTCTCCCTGCCACTTCTCCACCGCATTGACCACGCGGTTGGGCATGCCAACGGTGCCGTACACGTCCTTGAAGGCGGAAGGCGCCATGCGCAGCAGCCCCAGCCGGGACGAGGTGAACCACAGGTTTCCCTGGTAGTCGATCAGCATGTTGTCGATGGAATTGTTGAATTCGTTGGTATTGACGGGCTCGAACTCATTCTCCCGGCTGATGTAGCCCACGCCGTTGTCGGCGGAGATGAACAGCTCGCCGCCGCCCACATAGTAGAGGTCGTTGATGTTCTTCAGGCCCTCACAGGTTCGCACGGTCTTTTCGTCAAACCAGCCCTCGTTCACCTCGAACACGTAGATGTGGTTGGTGGAGGTACCCGCCAGCAGTACGCCGTCCGAGTCGAAGCAGACGCTGTTGAAAAGTTCCTCGCCCTCCGGCAGCTGCAGCGAGCTCTGGATCACGCCCTTCTGCATCAGGAACAGCCTGCCGTCGGAGGTGACAGCCGCCACGTGGCCCGCGTCGTCCGCGGCGATCTTGTCGGCGTAGTTCACCTCCCGGAGGGTGTTGACCCTCCTGAGGCCGTTTTTGAGAGTCAGGATCTGCATGCTGCTCGTGGTGCCCACATAGTAATAGCCGTCGGAGCTCTGTATGATGGAGCGCACCGAGTTGGAGGGCAGCCCCTTGGACTGGTCCACCACGTTGGAGATGCGCTCGTTGATGCAGATGGACAGGCCGTTGTCGTTGGTGCCAATCCACAGGCGGCCCTCTTCGTCCACGTACAGGCAGTTCACATTGCGCACGGAATCATAGTTGTCCATCCAGGTGAATTCCCGCCCGTTGTAGCGGTACAGACCGGCATAGGTGCCGATCCACAGGATGCCGTCGTTGGTCTGGGCGATGTCGTTGGCCTCGCCGCAGGGCAGACCGTTGTTGCTGTTGTAGACGGTCTGCACGTAATCATTGTAGTCGATGGCCTCGGCCTTCTCAGCCCGGGCAACAGGCATGGCCAGGGCGGCGCCGAGCGCCAACGCCAGCGCCAGCGCTGCCACCCTTTGCGCCCCCTGGCGCGGCGCACTACCCCGGCGCGCCAACCGGACAAGGCGCACCGTGATGAACAGCAGCACCAGCGTCAGCAGCTTGTCCAGGAATTCCACGTAAAACTGGCCCAATATCCGGCACAGCGGCAGCGGCAGGTTCCGCTCCCGAAAGAAGCCGATCACGCCGTTGCCCCAGAGGTTGCCGGTGCTGCCGTCGTAGAAGATCATGTTCAGCGGCACGGAGATGATCACGGCGGCCATGGCCGCGATCGCCGCCACCGTCATCGTATCAAAGAAGGTGTTCAGCTTTTTCCTTCGTACCCAGAAGCCAACGATCAGGCCTATGGCCACGCTGGTCAGCGCATAAATATAGGAAATACCGTTCATCATGCCGTATATCAGATTGCTGGCCAGCCCCACGATCGCGCCGCACACCGGCCCGCCGGCGTAGGCACACAGCACCGTGCCGTAGGCATCCAGCCACAGGGGCAGATCGTAGCTCGCGGCCAGTACCCTGCCCCCGTAATTGATCATTATGCAAAACACGACAAACAGGCTGATCTGCCAGATCCTCCACCGCTTCATTTGCCGTATCCCTCCCTTTCAGGCCAATGAGATACCGTGGCGGCGACATGCCGCCGCCACGGTGCCGTCCATTCCTGTAATGGCGACCGTAAGACGCCGATGGGCGACGGATTGCCACCGTTACAATCCCAGTGTGCTTGCCCGTGCCGCCGCTTCCTCATACCATTCCATGTACTGGCCGGACGCCAGCACCTCGTCGATAACGCCGTTGATGAACGCGATCAGCTGGCCTTCGCCCTTTCGGGCGGCAATGCGGTCGCCCTCAAACTGCTCTTCCAATGCAAAGTGTACATCGGGCACCATCATCAGACCGCAGCGGGGGTTGCCATCAATGTAGGCATGGCCGGTTCCCAGATCCACCATTGCCGCGTCGATGGTGCCGTCCATCAGGGCATTGTACAGCTCCTGTACCGAGTTCATACGCCGGAATTCCCTGTAATGAAAGACGTTTTCGTACATCAGTGCTTCTTGCAGTGAACCGCTTTGTGCCCCGATGTTGCGCCCCACCAGGTCGTCGATGCCGGTGATGTGGCCGCTGTCCGCGGCGCGGATCATCAGTCCGCTGCCGGCGCGGCTGCCCGCGTAGTAGTAGCCCTTGGACATCGTCATACGGGACGCGCGCCCCGGCGTATAGGACAGTGCCGAGATGGCTACATCACAACTGCCGTCTGCCACGGCGTTCAGCACCTCGGAGAAGTCCATCGGCACGATTTGCAGCGCCACGCCCATGCGCTGGGCGATGAGGCGAGCCAGTTTCATGTCCGAACCCACATAGCTGTCCTGGCCGTCCAGCTCGGGATCGATAAACTCCTGGGGCGGGAAGTAGGGTTCAGTTGCCACCCGAAGCACCCCCGCCTCGCGGATGTCGGCCAGCACTCCCGTGGCATCCTCAGGGATGCCTGCGGAGACGTCTAAGGATACTTCCACGTAATTCCATTCGTTTTCCATGAAACGGATATCGGCCTCGCCATCCTCCAGGCTTTCAGCCAGCACCGGCGCCAACGCGATGAGTGCCGACAGCATGACAAGGGCCAGACACATGAAACATCTTTTATTCCGCATGAAACCACCTCGTCGCCTAAAAACAGATAACACAAAGCACATATTTATCTGATGATATTATACTCCAAGGCGGCTGTATGGTCAATAAGGAACTGTAGACAAACAGTAACTGTTCAGTCGCATACAAACTCTGATTTGTCGCGGGCTATCGCCCGCTTGAAGGGGGACAGGTCCCCCTTCAATACATCCTCCTCAGATTTGCCTGAAATCGCAGGCGATTTCCGGGCG
>ONJE01000220.1 GCA_900318045.1 uncultured Eubacteriales bacterium | reverse complement strand
TCCGCCCCCGATACCCCCGGCAAATTAGCCCAAATGCCTCCCCTGAAAGGGGAGGTGGCGCGCAGCGCCGGAGGGGTTCTCTCAGCTCGACAAATCAGATGTTGCCCTCTCAATAGGGTAGAGGGAGGACAATAGCCCTCGCCCCTCCCATTGCACCGTACGTACCGGTCAGGTATACGGCGCTACATCGTAACATTGATTCAAGTATTACCCAGGTAGTAAGCGAGAGGATCGACCAGACCAGGCCGGTTCTCTTTCTTATTGGGCAAGGATAGCGCCTTCGGACTCAGCAGAAAATTAACTACATTGCCTTTTGCCTTTCTGTACCATCCAAGGCGCGAATTGGCAGTCTTGTAAATATCCTCGTCGGATAAGTTGCACCGTAGTTTGGCGTTTAGCCGCGACAGATTTCTCTGTACTGTCTTCGGCTTCTTCCACTGTTTGAGTATCACTACCCGCACCTTGTGCCGCATCCACGGGCAGAAGTCATCTCTCAGCCACTTCTTCATGCTGCCGATTCGGAAGTAATTTATCCAGCCTCGCAGTATTTGGTTCAGCTTTGTAAAGACGGCTCCCAGCGGCATTGCCGCCGCCCGTTTCCTGCACAGGACTGTCTTCACCTTCTCGCACAGCCTGGCCTTTCGGTCCTTTGCCGGCCTTGGTTTCCATCCCTCTGTTGATTTCCAGAAGTTGAATCCCAGAAAGGTGCTCTTGGTCGGCCTGACCACCTTGGTCTTGCTCGCACTCACCTTCAGCCTCAGCTTACGCTCCAGCCAACTGCTCACGCTCGTCATCACCCGGTCCGCCGCCTTTTCGCTTCGCACGAATATGTCGCAGTCATCTGCGTATCGCACAAAGCTCAGTCCCCTGCATTCCAGTTCCTTGTCGAGTTTGTCGAGGTATATGTTGCTCAGCACCGGCGACAACGGCCCGCCTTGCGGCACACCTTCCTCCGTCGGACTGACCAGCCCGTTCTCCATGACTCCTGCCCGGAGAAAGCTCCGTATCAGGTGAAGAACCTTCGCCTCATTGACGCGCTCCCTGAGTATGGATATCAGCTTGTCATGATTCACCGTGTCGAAATACTTCTCAATGTCAAGGTCTACCACCCACTCACAGCCTTCGTTCAGGTATTCCAATGCCCTCCCTATCGCCTTGTGGCAGTCGCGGTTCGGCCTGAACCCATAGCTGTGGTCGCTGAAATGCGGCTCGTACTCCCGGCTCAATACCTGCGCCACCGCCTGTTGGATGACCCTGTCCACTACCGTCGGTATTCCCAACGGCCGCTGCTTTCCATTCGCCTTCGGGATGTATACTCGCCTTACCGGCTGCGGCTGATACTTCTTGGCACGGATTTGTTCCTTGATCTCTCCTCCGTGCATCGCAAAGTACCCTTCCAGAGCGTCCACCGTCATCTTGTCGATTCCGGCTGCACCTCTGTTGCTCTTCACCGCATGAATTGCAGCTTCGATGTTCCCGTCACTCAGAATCCTGTCAATCAGTTCCACTTGTTGCGTCTCCTTCTGCGCGTAGAGTCCCGAGGAATGTGCATGTCCGCCTCTCCTGCCGCTCCAGGTTACGACCCCTTCGCCCTTGGCATTCGCTGCGTGTTCGGGCTGTCCTCGGCTTGCTTACAGCGATTCGCATTGTTACGACATTAGGCCCTTCGGGGTTTGGTGCTCCCCTACTATGGCCTCAGCTGACTCCCGGTCACTCGCTTTTTTTCGCACTCGGCTTTTTTGCCTCGCTGACCGGGCCTCCCGGGGTAAGACACACATCTTTCGTCCGACAACCTCCTGATTTACCGTCTCGGCTTTACGTTTACCCTTTGGGCTTCGGTTTGGTTTGCAACCTTACCCGCCGTTTGGCCTTATATCAGGTTTCTGTTCGTAGGCTCCTGGACTTTGCTACACCGCTTCCTCCCCTCCTACCGTTGCCGGTAGCAGCTTGCGGTTCGCTACGCTTGGCGGTAAATACCCGCGACCGGACTTTCACCGGTTAGATGTCCTACCGTTGCCGGTAGCAGCTTGCGGTTCGCTACGCTTGGCGGTAAATACCCGCGACCGGACTTTCACCGGTTAGATGTACGCCATGCCCGGCACACAACCATCAAAGGCCGCCCCTTCCGGGGCGGCCTTTGGCGTCACGCGTCCTTACTTCACATATTCCGCGGCATTCCTGCCGGCCTCCAGGCCAAAGGTCATGCCCAGGGAGAGGGAGGAGCCGGAGGCGGGGTATTCCACATTGTAGAAGCCGCCGTTGGCCACCTCGCCGGTGGCGTACAGGCCTGGGATGGGGGCGCCGTCCGCCTTCAGAACCCGGGCGTCAACGTCGATCACCAGGCCGCCCATGGAACCGATGGTGGTGGGCTTCACCATCACGGCGTAGTAGGGTGCTTCCTTCAGGTCGGGATCCTGTTCGATGGCGTCCGCCAGCTTCGCGGCGTCCATGCCGGTGGCCTCGGCCAGGGTTTCCACGGTATCGCCCTTCCAGCCAAAGCCCACGGCCACGGCAGCCTCGGCGGTCTCGGCCCCGGCGGCATCGTACAGGCCGTAGAAATGGTCCACGCCCAGTTCCTTGATGGCGGTGTAGGTGATGGGATAGTCGATCACCTTGCTGACGAAGGTGCCGTCGGGCTGCACGTAGCTGCTGCAATACATGGCCACGGCATTCATGCCGCTGGCGGGCAGCGAGCCATCCACGAAGTCAAAGCCGATCACGCCGCCCTTGAACTCGGTGGCTGCGCCGATGGCCATGCCCATGTTGATGCCATCGCCAACGTTGCCCTTGCTGGACAGCGGGAAGTCGTTCTCGGCAACGGGCGAATACCGGGCCTTCATCTCCTTGCTGGCATCGAAGCCGCCAGTGGCCAGGATCACGCTCTTCGCGGTGATCTCGTAGTCGGCAGTCTTGCCCTCGGCTTTCGCGCCGGTGATGGCGCCGTCGTCGCCCACCAGCAGCTCGGTGCCCCTCACGCCGCAGAGCACCTCCACGCCCAGCGCGTTCAGCTTTTCCAGCATCGGGTTCACCAGCGCCGCGCCGGTCATGCCCACGCCTTCGGCGGTCATGGAGAAGCGGGCGCGGGGTTCGGGCGCGGTACCCGCGGGTACGGTCATCAGCCACTGCACGCCCAGGCTCTCCAGCCAGGCGATGGTATCCAGCGCGTTGTCGGCATAGAAGGTCAGCAGTTCTTCATTGGCGTTGCCCTCGGCGCGGTCCATGTAGTACTGCACCATGGCGGCCTTGTCGCTCTCGTCCACAGGCGCGTAGACGATACCGGCGCTGGTCACTGCGGAGCCGCCGGGGATATCCTGCTTCTCAATGACCAGCACGTTCGCGCCGGCCTCCGCCGCGGCGATGGCGGCGGACAGGCCCGCGGTACCGCTGCCCATCACCAGCACATCGCACTCCAGGGCCTCGCTTGTCTTCTCGGGGGCCGCCACCTTCGCGGTCATGGCCTCGGGAGCGTTTGCCTGCTTCAGCGCCTCGTTCACCGCCATGCGGAAGTAGGCGGAGGTCACCGTCGCGCCGGAGACGCTGTCCACACCGGAGGTGTTGTTGTCGATCATCTCCATGGTCATGATGTCGATGGCCTTGCCGCCCAGCTCGGGCGTCTCGGGGCAATCCTTCACCACGATGTCGGAGATCGCGCCGCCCTCGATCATCACGGTGACGTTCAAATCACCGTAGAAGCCGGGGCTGGTCACGGTGTACTCGCCGTCCGTCGCGCCTTCAGCCAGGGCCATGCCGCCCAGGGCCAGCATCGCGCACAGCACCAGTGCCAAAAGTTTCTTCATGGGGTCTCCTCCTTTTCGTTTGTCGATCCTGCATCTGCCAAGCTTTCCTTGTATTCTCCGATCGCCGTGATCGCGTTGGCAAAGCGCGTCCGCATCCCGGCCTCATCGATATTGAGGTACTCCGCGCACTGGCGCAGCACGAGTGTAGGTCGGGTTCTGATGTTGGACATCAGGTTCTTCAGATTGGTCTGGTAGCGGGACTGGGTGACGTCCACCCTGGCCAGGTATTCCGGCAACAGGGGCTTGATGCGCTCGTACTGTTCCTGTACAGCCCGGGCCATGCCCGCGCTGGACAGGTAGGTGGACAGGGCCAGGTTCAGGTTGTCCAGGAAGCGCTCGCGGAGCTGGTCGTTACCCAGGACCGCGTTGAACAGCTGGGCGCTGGTGCCCTGGGCCATCAACTCGAAACCATTGACACTGTTCATGCCATCCCGCAGGCCCCGGTCCAGGTCGTACAATACCCAGCGCCACTTGCCGTCGGCGTTTGTGTTGCGGTAACGCTTTACGTTTACGGTATCCGGCGGCGCGAACACGCAGTAGAGGGTGGCGTATTCAATGAAATTGTCGATGTCCACCTCGGCGGTAATGCGGTCGTAGACCTCCTGGGTGTTGGCATCATGCTCAGCAAGCCAGGTCCGCAGGGCGGCATAGGCTTCGTTGGAGCCCTGCACGACCTCCGCGCCGCTCTTGACAAGGTCTATCGCGGCCTCCTGGCCCGCCCAGCCCTCCCGGCGGGCCAGGGAGAAGGGGCTTATGTTCTCCCGCACATACATGGCGCTGTAATACTCGCCGTTCAGGTAGACCACGCTCTCCTCGGCCTCCATGTACATTACGCTGGTGTTCGCGGCCAGCCCCGTCATCACCACATCCCGCATGAAGGTGTACTTGAAGTCCTGCCCGGAATAGCGCAGTATGAAGGCCTCGTACTCATCCCAGGGTCGCGCGTGGAAAAGGGGATACTTGAACATCTTCGCACCGTACCGGCCCTTGGCCATGACCTTGAAGCTCTTCAGTTCAAAGGCGCGCGTGTTCCTGCCGTGCAGCTTGATGCCGCACTCCTGGGAGATCGCCGTCTCCCCCGCCCCGGTGAAGAGCTCCACGTGGGCTTCCCGTTCCCAGTCCATCCAGAAGTTCGCGCCGTGGCCGTAGTCGCCGTGGGGATACTTCTTCTCAGGATGGAGCCCCATGACCATGATGCCCGTCTCGTCGCTGTACAGGCCGGTGGGATCGGAGACCAGCGAGATCACATAGGGCACGTCGCCGGCGTTGCTCACGTCGAATAGGTAGCTCTGGGTGTCCATGATCGAGGGCAGGTGGCCGTCCTCGTACACCCGGGTGCGAAGGATCGTGGTGCCGTCCACGGGGATGGGGGTTCCGTCATAGGGAAGCTTGTCCTCGCCGGGATCGGTGCAGTCCAGCGTATAGTAGATGCGCGCGCCGGGATTCGCCGTCAGCGTGACCTCGATGTGCTCGCCGGAGGTGTGCAGCCCACCCATAACCGAGTATTGCGCCCCCTGTGCCGGTCCGAGCAGCGCCTTCGCACCGTTGGTGGCCAGGGGCGTACCGGAGGGGAAATAGCCGCAACTGCCGGATTCATCCCGGCCATAGGCGACGCCCGCGTACTGTTGGGGCAGGTACAGGCTGTCGAGTATGCCGCCCGAGGCGTCGCACAGGCTGACCGCGCAGCCGCCGTCAGCGGGCAGCGCAAAGGGGGCGGACAGGTAGTCGCCGCTGGGCGCAGCGCCATCCCCCACCAGAAACACCGCCAGCCATCCATGGGCGGGTATGATCGTTCCCGCTGGGAACTGCCATTTGCGGGGATGGCTCAGCTTGTCGGAAAGGCCCCAGCCACCCACGTCCACATCTGCAGATCCGTCGTTGTACAGCTCCAGCCAATCGCTCTTTTCACTCACCGGATTGGCCATTACCTCACTGATAAACACATTCCCGGCACGCTTGCCGCTATTTTCAGCATCCAGCGCCAGCACCGCCTCCAGCGTATTTGGCCGGTTCGGCGTGGGCGGCAGCGCGGTGCTCCAGCCCTCTTCCCTGGTCCAGGACAGGGCCTGCCCCGTTTGCAGCTCGGGCACCGTGACAAGATCGATCATCTTCCCGTCGGGCTGGGACAGGTATACGCTCTCGCCCTTGGACAGCTTGAAGCTCGTGTGCAGATGGGCCGGATCGTCCCGCCGATCCTCGCCGGAGCAGTGGATGGCCAAGACCCCGCCCGAGGGCAGGGTAACCGCCGGAAAGCGCCACTTGTTGGGCTTGCCGGCTTTGTCGGACAGCCAGTAGCCCTCCAGGCTGATGTCCTGCTCGCCACGGTTGGCGATTTCGATGTAATCGTGATATTCACCTTCCGCGTCGGGAAAGACGGTGGCATTGGCGCTCATAAGCTCGTTCAGCGCCACGTCGGAGGCTTGCAGGTTCGCGCCCTTTTGGCTGGCCATGGCGTTCGCCCGGCCCGGGGTCGGCTCCGCGGTCACCGACCATGCGTCGTCATCGTCCTGGCAGAAGGATTCGTCCGCCTGCATGGCAGGCACCTCCACCTCGTCCAGCAACCGCTGGGCGGAGTCGTACAGATAGAGCGTATGCGCCCCGGACTTGGGCAGCCGGAAGGGCGCGTGCAGCGCGCCGTCCGTAGCCGCCGCGCCCAGGCCGTCAGCATAAACCAACAGGAACTCCCCCGGCTCCATGCGGATGTCGGGAAACACCAGCGTCTTGGTCAGCTTGGTATCCCGGGTCAGGCACAGCCCGCGGAGCGACACCGGGGAGTCGCCGGTGTTTTCCAGCTCGATCCATGCGGGACCGCCACTGTCACCGCCCGGCAGGGTCAGCACGTTGTGGTTCTGCACCTCGCTGATGCGCACGCCCTCCAGTCCCTCGGTGGCACTGGCCTGGAGCGCGCCCCAGCCGTTTCGATCCATCAGCCCGGCCGCCAAAATCGCCAGCACACCCACCAGCGCCAACGGCACCATCACCCGCCGCCAGCCGCGCCCCATGTTTACGTTGCGTCTGTTCATTTTCGCCTCTTAAGCACTGTTCAGAAATGATTTGAACATACTGCTTGTCTAGAGTGTGTTTCTAAAATGCCTGAAGCGCATTTTCAACCTTGACTTGCAACCAGTAAGCCTGCGGTTTTTCGCCTTGAAATGCAACCTGATGGCCTCGAAACTGCATCTCCCGGCATTTAGAAACACACTCTAAATCTCCATATGCTGCGCATAATTGTTCAACGCATTTCTTCACAGCGCCTTATTCATTCCACAATCACGCCGTATCGGGCGCAAAGTATACCTCTCTGTTCGGATTATACCACACCCTCGCCTGCCCTGACAATCCCTCTGAGGGAAAACAGTCCCCTCCCGAAATAAAATATAACTCTTGTTGATTCCCCTCGTTTCTGATATAATGTTTACATACAGCTCACACAAGGAGGTCAAACTCAATGGACAAGAAAATCAATCGCATCGGCGTATTGACCAGCGGCGGCGACTCCCCCGGCATGAACGCGGCAGTTCGCGCGGTGGTGCGCACGGCGCTCTACAACGGCATACAGTGCATCGGCATCCGCCGGGGCTGGCAGGGCCTGATCAACAGCGACTTCGTACAGCTGGATGCCGCCAGCGTGGGCCACATCATCTCCCGGGGCGGCACGATACTCTACACCGCCCGCAGCGAGGACTTCATGTCCGAAAAGGGCCGGCTGAAGGCCGTGTCCACCTGCAAGATGCTGGGGCTGGACGGCATCGTGGCCATCGGCGGCGACGGCACCTTCCGGGGCGCGCTGGCCCTCTCCCGGCTGGGCGTGCCGGTGGTTGGCGTGCCGGCCACCATCGACAACGACATCGGCTGCACCAACTACACCATCGGCTTCGACACCGCCTGCAACACCGCCATCGAATGCATCGACAGGCTGCGGGACACCATGCAGAGCCACGAGCGCTGTTCGGTGGTGGAGGTCATGGGCCGCAACGCCGGCTTCCTTGCGCTCTACGTGGGCATCGCTGTGGGCGCGACCGCCGTGCTGGTGCCCGAGCGGGAGATGGACTTCCAGCGGGACGTGATCGACCGCATCCGCAGCGCCCGCCTGGCCGGCAGCACCCACTTCATGATCGTGGTGGCCGAGGGCGTGGGCAGCGCCGTGGACATCGGCAAGCAGATCCACGAGGCCATCGGCATTGAGCCCCGGGTGACCGTGCTGGGCCACATCCAGCGCGGTGGCACCCCCAACGCCCGGGACCGGGAGACCGCCACCCGCATGGGCTACTACGCGGTGAAGGCCTTCGTGGAGGGCCGGGGCAACTGCGTCATCGGCACCCGCGGCGGCGACATGGTGGAGACCCCCATCGAGGAGGCCCTGCAGATGAAGAAGAACCTGCAGATGGACCGCTACCAGGTGCTGGAGACGGTCAGCGTCACTACGCCCTACGTCCAGCCCCCCATCGAAGGCCGTTGACCGAGACGACAACAGGGACGCCGAAAAAATATGGCGTCCCTGTTGCTTTGAATGCGTAACGGTTAATCAGCCCATCGCCGCGCCAATGGCGGCGTTCAGAATGTCCGCGGCGCGCCTGCTTTCGATATCCGCGCTGAACTTATCCAGGGCCTCTCCAAGCCCCGCGTCCTTGAATGGCTGGTTTCGCGCCGGATTGTCCCACGTTTCGGGGTTCAGCCCGAGGGCGTCGATGAGCATCGTGCTGATCCTCGCGTAATTGTCCCGGAACGCCCGGGCATCCTTCGCCTCCAGCGCGGCCAAGGCATCGTGAAGGTTCTTCGTCAGTTCATCGCTGTCCATCCGCATGCATCGATTGTCCGCGGCCCACTGTGCCACCGCCAGGGCGGTCTGCGCCCGGGCATCTTCCGACATGCCGATCACCGGACGCAGCACGCCCTGGGTCAGCGCCTCGGCAGAGGCGGCGTCTATCGTCACGCGGTGCAGCTCTTCGCCCGCGACATGGGGGTCATAGCTGTCCAGCCAGTACAGCACCAGCGGTTCCTCATCGTCGTCGAATACGAATAACGACCCCGAATTATTCTTGGTGAATTCGATGTACTGGGTTTCACCGTCCTCATACAGCCACTCCACGCCAACGTTCGCGTGTTCATAGTCAAAGGTGTAAATATCCTCGGGGTCCGGGTTGGATTCGCCGATGGCCTTGATCGTGCGAACCGCGTTCGCAATCGTATTGCCCAGCAGCGCGTTCAGGAAGTTGTTTTGCTCGGGCTTCCACTTGTTGAGCAGCATCGAATACACTATGCGCTTTTCACTGTTCTCCTGCCACACGCCGTAGGCGTACAGATCGGGCAGGTTCTTTTTGTTGGCCGTAGGCACATAGGCGCCGGGGAGGATCAGCACGCAGAGCCGGTCATCGTCCTGCATCTGCCAGACGCCCAGCAGGTCTTCCGCACTAATGGCATTATCCTTCGCTACCTCCGCCAAAGCAGGACAAGCCATCGCCAGCAGCATCGCCAGCAGTGTCGCAACAGCAAGCCACTTTGCCATTTTTATTTCTCCTTTGCCGGGGGATACTCGTTGCACAGCAGGCGGTAGGCCGGCTCGTCCTCCTCAATGGCAGGGAAGCGTCCCTGGGCATCCTCAAAGCGGTTGTCGGTGTTGTCGTCATTGCACATGGAAACCTCGCCGATGATGGCATAGCCGGTGCCGGGCTGGACGTAGAACTCATGGTAGTAGTAGGGATACAGGGTCAGGCTCTGGCCAGGCTCGAGGATGATCTCCTCGCCGGGGGCAACGGTGTAAGTCCTGCCGTCGGAAAACACCTTCACCGGGGTTTCGCGGTCTACCTTCTCGTCCTTGTCGGCATTCCACAGTCTGAAGGCCACGTTCCCACCGCCGCGGTTGATGATGTCCTCCATCTTGTGCCAGTGGAAGTGGTTCGGGGACAGCTGGCCCTCGTCGAGCATCATGATCTTCTCGGCGTAGGTCTTGGTATATTTGTCGTTGTGCACATTTCCGTTGCGCAGGGTGATCAGGTAGAGGCCCTTGGTGGCGAAGTGCCCCTCGCCGTAGTCGGTGATGTCCCAGCCCAGGGCGTTGTCGCGTATCTCGTCGTATTCGTGGCCCTTTTCCTGCCACTGCTCGAGCTGTTGATTTCAGAGCGTTTCATGCGGCATAACCTCTCTTTCTCTCAGGGATTTACGGCTGTTTGTCCATACAAGCCTCGATCTGCATCCGGGTGGGTATGGACGCGATGGCGCCCTTGGTCTGAACGCAGATGCTGCCGGAGATGTTGCCATACTTCAGGGCTTCACGGATGATGGCCGCGTTCAGGTCGGCGGCCTTTTCCACGCCGCTGATGCGCAGCTTCGCCAGGAATGCGCCCCAGAAGGCGTCACCCGCGCCGGTGGCGTCCACGGCGCTGACCTTGCGGCCCGCCACATCGAAGGTATCGCCGGCAAAGAAGGCACGCACGCCGTTCGCGCCCAGGGTCTCCACCACCAGGGCGATGCCTTGCTCCTTCATCAGCGCGGGGATGGCGCCCTCGCCGCCCATCATGTCGACCTCCTCCTCGGAGATCTTCAGCAGATCCACATATTTCAGGATGTCATACACCGCCTTGGCGCAGGCTTCCACGTCGTCATCCCACATCACGTTGCGGTAGTTCACGTCAAAGCTGACCAGCTTGCCCTTTTCATGGCCCAGGCGCAGCGTCCGCACCGTGGCCGCGGCTTCCGGCTGGGCCGACAACGAGCAGGACCCGGCATGGACGATCACGGCATCCTCAATGTCCTCCTCCCGCACGTCCGATTCCTCCAGCAGCGTATCCGCGCCGGGCTTGCGGGCGAAGGTAAAGCGGCGCTCGCCGTCCTCCAACAGGGTGACAAAGGCCATGGTGGTGATGGCCTCCCTGCACAGCTCAGGACAGGCGGCCTTCACGTTGTATTCGGCAAGGGTATCCATCAGGAAGCGTCCAAAGTCGTCGTCGCCCACCTTGCAGCACATGGAAGCGCCCAGCCCGTTCTTGGACACGGCGATGGCCACGTTGGCCGGCGCGCCGCCCGCCTTGCGTATGTAGCTGGCCGGTTCGCTGCCCGGTATGAAGTCGATGAGCATTTCGCCAATGCTGTACAGATCCATCATATGTCAGCTCCTCTCATTGTTAATAATGTTGAGTCAGAGTTATACATGTTAATTATACTTATCCTGGGGGGAATTGTCAATATTGAAGAGAGGCAACTGTTCAGTCGCATACAAATTCTGATTTGTCGCGGGCTATCGCCCGCTTGAAGGGGGACAGGTCCCCCTTCAATACATCCCCCTCAGATTTGCCTGAA
>ONJE01000171.1 GCA_900318045.1 uncultured Eubacteriales bacterium | reverse complement strand
AAGCCGCGCGCGAAAAGGTACAACCAGGACAAAGGAAACGTTTCCGCGATAAAATGAGACGCGATATCCCTGAAAACCCTGTAGCATCAATACTGGCACCACAATGACATTTATTCAAGAAGGGCGCCGCCGGTACAGCATGTACGATTTCATAATCCACGCGCCAGCCGCCATTCCTGTTCCCTGTTCCCTGTTCCCTGTTCCCTTTGATCTAACCTTGACGATTCCGCTAACGCCTCGCCAAATCACACTTTACCGTTTCCTTTTCGCCATCTCCGTCTTCCGCTTCCTCAGTCCCTGTACGGTATAGGTAAACCAAGGCAAGGGGTCCCTGGGGTTGAAGATCTGGTCGGTGGTATGGCGGAAGTCGAACCAACCGGGCTTTGCCTTGAAGCGGTTCGGGGATTGTATGAACCACAGCACGTCGGTGTGCATATAGCGCAGGCGCACGCCGTCCTGATAGTCGGGGTATTCGGTCACGGGATAGCCCATACCCAGCTCCACGATCTGGCGGGCGAAGTCCACCCCCGCAGCGAAGCATACCTTCACGCTGGCTGTAATGCGGGGGTTGATCTCCATCACCTTGGCCACGCCGTCCCGGGGATCTTCGATCAAGTCCACGTCGCCATAGCCACGCCAACCGATTGCTTGCAGCAGCTTGACGGAGTTTTCCGCGATGTCCGGCCGGTGCACGCTACAGCTGCAACAGGTGCTGCCGCCGTCCACCGGATACCAGCGGGTCTTGTCGAACACCACGGCGCTCTTCGGATTGCCGCCTTCGTCCAGGAACACCTCGCATTTGTACTGGGTGCCGGTCTGGGGAATGTACTCCTGAACCACCATGCCGCCGAAACGCTCCAGCGCCTTCGGAAAGACCTCCCGAAGCTGGGCCTCGTCCCGGATGACGTGGAAGCCAATGGAACCATAGCCCACCCGCGGCTTGATAATGAACGGGAACGGCATCCCTTCGGCCAGTATGTCGTCGGCAGTGCGCATGTCGTACAGCGTCCTCGGGCAGGGCACGCCGACTCGCTCACAGGCCTGCATGGTCCGCTGCTTGTCCGCAGCCTGCCAAAAGGCCCCGGGCGCGTTCACCGCCGGCCAGGCCAGGGGCCGCACCTCGTCGATGTGCTCGCAGAGCAGTGTGGCGGAGAAGTCGGTCATGGGAATGACGATGTCGTAGTGTCCTTCCCGCAGCACTTCCATCAGCGCCGCGAAGGAACTCTCAGAATCCTCCCGGTCCCAGTGTCGGATCAGCTTCACATCAGGCCAGCGGGAGGCATAGCCCACGTCCAGCTTGCTGCTGTTGTAGGTCGTCAGGTGGCAGCCCAGCGCCTTCAGTGCGGGCATCAGCGCCATGTTCTGGCGGGCAAAGCCCTCCAGCAGCAGCACCCGCACGCCCCGCAGGTCAGGCTTTTCATGGTAGTGGACCGCGCCGTCGCCGTCCTCGAAGAAGCGCTCCATTTCTGCGGTATCAAAGCGGTAGGGGTTGAGCACCTTGTTCACGTTCAGGCGCAGCATCGACGGACAAATTCGGGATACGCCAAGTCCCATCCTGCCCATCCAGCCCGGCAGGCGCAGGGTCCGCTTAGCCCTGCCGTTCTGCTTCTCTTCCGCTACCATTTCAACTGAATTGATGGGCACATCATCGCAAAAGTTCACAAGGCCCGCGGGCGCGGCCTCCCGGTCTGCCCAGGTACAGATGACCTCCACCACACGATCCAGTTGCAGAAAGGCATAGTCGGTGCCCCCGCCTACGGTGAAGGCGACCGACGGGTATTTCAGGTAGTAGCGCTTCTGCACATCGTGCATGTCATCGGCGCTGTAGACCGGGGCGAAGCGGGCAATGAAGGCCGGGGTATCCCCCATGAGCTTCAGCAGCCGCTGTTCAGCCTCGTACTTCGACCTCGCATAGCCCCCCACCGGCGCGGGAGGCGTGGCTTCAGTAATGATTTCCCTTTGCAGGCCGTACACATCCACTGTGCTGGCAAAAAAAACGGGAATTTTGGCCTTCGCCGCCTGTTCGAAGACGTGTTGGCTGACCAGCACGTTCAGCATGAAGTAGCGGTTCCAGCTCAGGTCAGTCTCATTGGTGACATGAGCCAGCGCCGCCAGGTGGATCACCCGGTCCACGGGATAGGCGGCGAACAGCGCGGCCACGTCGCCTGGGCGGGTCAGGTCGCAAGCGGTGTGGGTGTAGTTTTCATGGGTAACCTTCGCCCCGGCGATATCCACACCCACGACCCTGTGGCCCCGCTGGCAAAGCGCCAGTGCCGCGCGGCTGCCCAGCATCCCGGACGCGCCGGTGAGCAGTATGGTATGCGTCATGACAGCCCACGCTCCCTTCGATCCGCTTCCAGTGTGACGAACCGGGCGCCCCGCTTCTTTAGCCAGCGGATCACTTTGCGCAGCTTCTTCAGGTTACCCCGACGGCCCACCAGACAGCGAAAGCGCGTGGCCTTCCCGATATCCTTCGGCAGGGGCAGCGCCAGGTCCGTCAGCTCGAAGGGATGCACATACAAGGTGAAATTTTCATGTTTGCGGGCGTACATCCCCAACAGTACCCGCAGCAGCCAGAACGGGAACAGCCGCAGGTAGCCGCCGCCGGAGATGGGAATGGAATAACCCATGATGTCCAGCGTGGGAATCTCGTATTCTGAGAAATCGTCCTGAATGTATACCAGATCCTCGGCCTGTGTAAAGCCCGACAGGTCCAGGTTGCGGTACAGAGGGTGCTGGGTGAAGCGGATTTTGCTGCTGTCGTAGGTAAAGCCCAGCGCGCGCAATGCGTCCAGCTTGTCCCGCTCCATGGTGAAGCAGCTGGCCCGGTAGCCGGTGATTCTCTTTCCCGCCGCATTTTCGATCATCTCTCTGGCGCGGCGGGTCTCGTCCGTGAACTGACAGAGGCTCTTGTTGGTCAGCAGCTCGTGGTCCAGCCCATGGCAGCCCAGGGCGTGGCCCCGGCGCAGGATCTCCCGCAGGATGCCGGCATTCTCGTCGGCAATTTCGCCCACGCAGAAGAAGGTGACCTTCACGCCTTCGTCGTCGAGCATGTCCAGGAAATCGAATATCTGAGGCAATACGCGCACACCGCTGTCCCGGCAGTCGTAGCCCTTCAGGTAATCCAGGTGGTACCACTCCTCCAGGTCCACAGTCAGGAAGGCGCGGTTCATGCGACCCGGAGCCATCCGGCGCCGACAGGAAGGGACATTGTTATTGCTTATATTCTGCATCGGTATCTTCCCTCTGGGTTTGAGTTTCGGATTGTACACCCTCTACGATGCCCTCGGAGCGCATCACCTTTATCACCGTGCCCAGTATGCACCTGGCGTCAAAGAAAAAGCTCATCCGCTTCACGTATTCTCCGTCCAGCCGGGCCTTCACATCGATAGGCAGCTCGTCCCGCCCGTTGATTTGGGCCCAGCCGGTCAGGCCGGGGCGCACGTCGTTCGCGCCGTACTTATCCCGCTCCGCAATCAGATCAAACTGGTTCCACAGTGCGGGGCGCGGCCCTACCAAGGACATCTCGCCCCTGAGAATATTGAACAGCTGAGGCAACTCGTCCAGGCTGGAGCGGCGCAGGAAGCGCCCCACAGGCGTGATGTAGGCATTCGGATCCTTCAGCAGGTGGGTAGGCTGGTCCTTGGGGGCATCGGTGCGCATCGTCCGGTATTTATATATCATAAAATGGCTTTTGTACTGCCCCACCCGCTTCTGCCGGAAAAAAACGGGTCCCGGCGACGTGGCGCGGATGATTACCGCCAGCACCAGCAGCAGCGGCGACAGCACCACCAGCGCCAGCAGGGACAATAAAAAGTCCAGAATACGTTTTACATGGGTATACATACATCGACCTCCATTGTAATTATACCACAATTGTTACAGGAGGAGCGTTAAATAATGGATATACTACCCATAATCGCCTCAAACATCTGTAGGGGTGCCGACACGGCGCCCCTACAGATGTTTACTCGATTAAACAATTGGAATAACTGCTGAAATCAGCTCTGATAGATGAAGTTATACAACTCCAGGGCATTGGTTTGGAAGTCACAGTCGTAGAGCATTGACTGCTCGTTGCGAACCTCCTCCTTGTAGGAGCCGCTGACAGGCAGGCGAATACTCTTGACGCCGCTGATGCCATTGCCGCATACCTGCAGGGCGATCTTCAACAGATCGTCCAGGGGCAGATTGGTTCGCACCTGGTCGAGCATATCCGCGGCCAGCGCGGCCAGCTGCATCGCGTCCAGGCCCTTGACCTTCTGCAACAGCTTCTCCAGCACGATGCGCTGGCGCTCGGTGCGCATGGCGTCACCGCCGGTCAGCTTTCGAATGCGGGCATAGGCCAGGGTTTGCCGGCCGTTCAGGTGGGTGTTTTCGCCGTAGGTCTCCAGGTAGACGTTCTCCTGATCGGACTCATCGATGCCCTCGCGATAGGCGAACTTGGCCTGCTGGACGATCATCTTGTTTATTTTGTCCTTCTCGGCCTCTGTAATGTCGATTTCTACGCCGCCCAGTCGCTGGGCGATCTTTTGGAAGCCGAAGAAGTTCACCAGCACGTAGTACTGAATGTTCATGCCGAACTTCTCATTGATGGTGCGCATGGCCAGTTTGGGACCGCCGAAGTAATTGGCAGCATTGATGCGATATGTACCGTTGTACTCGCCGATATCGGTATACTCGATGGCCAGGTCACGCATGATGGAGGACAGCTTCACCTCGCCTGTATTGCGGTTGATGGAGCAGATCAGCATGGCATCGGTGCGGGCGCTCTCACTGAGGGTGCGCTCGTCGGTGCCCAGCAGCAGCACGTTAAGCCACTCCTCGGGCAGGTTGGTATTCATCCGCAGGTCCGACACCTGGGCCATTTGATCCTCAGAGAGGCTGCCCACGTTGTAGTCGGCGTCGGCAAGCTTGTCGGCGATGTTGTCGTATTCAGGCGCTGCCTCCCCGTCGTCGGCATTGCTGGCGAGCAACGGGTCGGAGCCTTGGGCCGGGGCATTGACGGACACCGGGTTGGAGGCCGGAACCACGTCGGGATTCGCAACCACGTCATTGCCGCGTCGCCCAAAGGGCTTCACGATAACCAGCACAAGAAACACCACCAGCACTACCGCCAGCGCGGCAAACAGGGGCGTGCGGTTTGGCTTGCGCCGCCGGTTGTTTCTGCGGGGCGGGTAGTCCGGACGCTGCGGGGGCCTCTGCCCCCCAGAGGGGCGCTGGGATGAAGGTCTGCGCTGGGGCGGACGCTGGCCGCCGGAGGTGCGTTGTCCGGAATAGGCCGGGCGAGACGCACCGCTGCGGCTGGCAGGGCGCTGGCCGGAATAGCTGCCGCTTCGCCCCGAACGGCTGATGCCCGGTTCAACGCGACTGCGGCTATCGTAATCTGAAGGATATCTCGTCGCCAATTTACAGTGTTCTCCTTCCTGTGTAAATACATAAAGACAGAGTCATTATAATGGTATTCTATTTTCTATGCAACCGCAAACGAGGGCATATTTCACCTCAATTATGACAATATCCCGACAAAGTAGTGTCTTTTTGGAATTCCGTTATCCGTTCGGCATCGCTATCGCGTGTGGTCACCATTCACCCTTGCTCGAGAACCACCGTACCGGCGAGCAGTGCTCGCCACGGGCCTGTATGGCGAGCACTGTCCGCCGGTACGAATACGAGTCAAACGGCTTGAAGGGTGAATGGTAAGGGCCTGTGCAGAAATTATCCATACATTATGCTTGCCTCAATTCGCCATTGCTGCGTTGTCGTCGGTCAACGTGCCCCGGCACGCCTCCCTCCTCCGCCTTGCACTGACGAATTCATTCGGCGCATTCTGTACGAATAATTT